>NZ_JBEZKZ010000006.1:0-166874 GCF_040651895.1 Streptomyces sp. NPDC048352 | reverse complement strand
GCCCGGCGGGCGCGGCGGGCGCCGCGGGCGCCGCGGGCGGGGGCGTCGCAGCCGGCGGGGGCGTCGCCGCCTTGCGCGGGGCGAACCAGCCGCCGGCCGGCTCCGCGGCGGGCGCGGGGGCGGACTCCGGCGCGGGCCTGCCCGGCGCGGGCCTGCCCGGCGCGGGGGCCGGGGCCGGTACCGCGGGGAGCGAGGGGGCCGACGCCGCGGGCCGTCCCGGCGCGGCGGGGCGCTCGGGCGCGCGCGGAGCGCCGCCCGGGGCCGGTCCGGCGGCGGCCGCGGACGCGTCCTGGCCGCCGTCCTTCACGGGCTTGCGCACCACCACGGGCGGGATCGGCCGGGACCCGGGGATGTTGATCCGGATCCGGGTCGTCAGGTGGGTCTCGGTCTTCGGCCCGTCGGTGTCGGGCGTGGACGGGTTCGAGGTCACAGGATTCTCCTCCGGGACGGTCGCGGCGCCGGGACCAGGCGGCATGGCCGTGGACGGATACCGGCCGTTTCCATACGGCGGCGTACCCGAGGGGTAGGCGGCTCCACCGTGCCCTTGGGGCCCGGGGGACGAACTGTCGGTTTCACGACTCAAGGCAGGTTCTCCCGGTTGGCTCCGCCGCCCGCGTGCCGTGCGCGGGCAGCTCGGCGGCCCGTCCACCATACTGGCCGTCGCCCGCGCGCAACTGTCGCCCAGGAATCCGAGGTTCCTCTTACGCTCCCGCGCGCCCCCTTCCGAGGGACCGTCAAACCCCCGCAACACCTCCCCGATCGGCGGGAGCGGGAGTTCAGCGGCCCGTCATCCGCGGGAATTCGAGGCCGAAACGGAACCTTGCGCGGGGCCGCGCATCGTGGCACAGATCACAGCGGCCGCACTTCCCCCCAAAAGGTATGCGTACATGCCCATTCCGGAGGAACCGAGCAGGAAGTCCCCTTCGGGACGGGGGAGGCTGAGGACGACGTAGGAGAGGAACCAGCCGCCCGCCCCGGCACCCACTCCGAGTCCCGTGCCGACGGCGATCCGGCCGGCGAGGAACAGCCCGCAGAGGGCCAGCAGCGCGAGCAGCAGCCCGCCCGGGAACCACAGGTCGACCACGAGCCAGCCGGCCGCACCGGTCAGCGCGCCCGCCACCAGCAGGCCGAGCAGGGCGGCGATCCGCCCGGGGGTCAGCGCGGTGGTCACACCCCCACCCCCGCGAAGAGGTCCCGCTCGCGCTCGCCGGCCGGGGCACCGGAGCGGCCGGCCGCCAACTCGTAGTACTCCCGGGCGAACAGGGGCTGGCCGAGGTCGTTGGAGAGGGCGAAGAAGGGTCCGTCGACCGCGATCTGGGTGGCGTGCGCCCGCATGGCGGCCGCCTTCGCCGCCGCCAGGACGCTCTCGCCGTCCTCGTCGCCGATCTCGGCGGTGATCCGCTCGTCGGGGACCACCCCCGGCACGTCGTCCGGGGCCGCGATGCCCGGGAAGGCGGCGCCCGCCGCGCGCAGCCGCTCGAAGCCCTCCTCGACCACCGAGGCGGGGACGCGGTTCCAGTAGACCTTGGCGATCGCGTGCGGGGCGCCGAGCTCGGGGCGGAACGCGGCCTCGGCGGCCAGTTCCGCGCCGCGCACGGCGACCCGGTGGGCCTGGATGTGGTCGGGGTGGCCGTAGCCGCCGTTCGGGTCGTAGGTGACCAGGACCTGCGGGCGCAGCTCGCGGATGACCTCCACGAGGTACCCGGCGGCCTCGTCCGGGTCGGCCGACCAGAAGGAGCCGGGGCGGGCGTTCTGCGGGGCGCCCATCATCCCGGAGTCCCGGAAGCGGCCCGCGCCGCCGAGGAAGCGGTGGTCGGTGACCCCCAGTTCCTTCATGGCGGCGGCGAGCTCGCCGGCCCGGAACGGGCCGAGGGTGTCGTCGCGGTCCGGCGCCAGGTGGGCCAGCTCCGGCGGGATGACCTCGCCCTCCTCGCCGAGGGTGCAGGTCACCAGCGCGACGTGGGCGCCCTCGGCCGCGTACTTGGCCATGGTGACGCCGTTGTTGATCGACTCGTCGTCCGGGTGCGCGTGCACGAGGAGCAGACGACGGGCGGGAAGACCGTTCATGGGGCCAGCCTACGAGCACGGCCTACAACTTGAGGCCACTGATCATGCTCGCCACGTTGGAGGTGAGCTGGCTGAGGGTGGGGGCCACCGTGGAACTCGCCAGGTAGAACCCGAGCAGTACGCAGACGAACGCGTGTCCCGCCTTCAGACCCGACTTCCGGACCAGAAGGAAGACGACGATCGCCAGCAGCACCACGGCCGAGATCGAGAGTGCCACGGCGTTTCACCTCCACGTCGAGCGGACATCGGTATGCGTACTCGTGCTCGGCGCATTCATACCCACCGTGCGCTACGGATCATAACTATCCGTACCAGCGCATCGATCGAATTCCGGCAGCACGCGGGGCGCATGCCGCGCACGGCCGGGGGCACGCGGAGGCCGGCCGGATGGGCCGCACGCCCCGCCGCACCCCCCGCCGGACGGCTGCCGGCCACCGCACGGCCGCACGCGGTTCAGCCCACCCGGCCCGGATCTCGGACAGAAACGGTCAAGTCGCCCCCCTGTCCCCCGTGTTGGGTCACCGGTGGAGCGGCCCGGGCCCGGTCTGCGGGGTGGCTGGAAATGATCGCCCGCGCGGCGTCGGGATCCGGCCGCCGCGGGCGCGCGCGGGCCGCGCACCGGCTCCTCCTCACACCGGCGGGGCGGGCGGCGGGGGGAGTTCGCCCGGGGGCGGCACCACCTGCTTCTCCGCCGCGAAGTGGCAGGCCGAGGGGTGGGCGGCCGGACCCGAGGGGAAGACCGCGGGCACGGCCAGCGGCGGGACCTCCGTCGCACAGCGGGTTTCGGCCTTCCAGCAGCGGGTGCGGAAGGGGCAGCCCGAGGGCGGGTTGGCCGGGGAGGGTACGTCGCCGGTGAGGATGATCCGCTCCCGGTGGACGCGGGCCCGCGGATCGGGCACGGGTACGGCGGAGAGCAGCGCCTGGGTGTACGGGTGGGTGGGGTGGTCGTAGATCTCGGTGTCGGTGCCGATCTCGACGACGCGGCCCAGGTACATCACCCCGACCCGGTCGGAGATGTGCCGCACGATCGACAGGTCGTGCGCGATGAACACGTACGAGAGGCCGAACTCGTCCTGGAGCCGCTCCAGCAGGTTGACCACCTGCGCCTGCACGGAGACGTCGAGCGCGGAGACCGGCTCGTCCGCCACGATGACCTCCGGTCGCAGGGCGAGGCCGCGGGCGATGCCGATGCGCTGGCGCTGGCCGCCGGAGAACTGGTGCGGGTAGCGGTTGACGTACTCCGGGTTGAGGCCGACCACGTCCAGGAGCTCCTGGACCTTGCGGCGCCGGTCGCCCTTGGGAGCCACCTCGGGGTGGATCTCGTACGGCTCGCCGATGATGTCGCCGACCGTCATGCGCGGGTTCAGCGAGGTGTACGGGTCCTGGAACACCATCTGGATGTTGCGGCGCACCGCCTTCAGGGCGCGGCCCGACAGCTTGGTGATGTCCTCGCCCTTGTACGAGATCGCGCCGGCGGTGGGGCGTTCCAGGTTGACCAGCATCCGGGCGACGGTGGACTTCCCGCAGCCGGACTCGCCGACGATGCCCAGGGTCTCCCCCGGGGCGAGGGAGAAGGAGACCCCGTCGACGGCCTTGACCGCGCCGATCTGCCTCTTGAAGAGGATGCCCTGCGTCAGCGGGTAGTGCTTGACGAGGCCGCGGACCTCCAGGATGGGCTCAGCCACCGAGGCACTCCTTCCAGAAGAAGCAGGCACTGGCGCGGTCGGGGGCGACCTCGGCCAGCGGCGGCACCTCGGCCCGGCACACCGGCCGGGCCATCGGGCAGCGCGGGTTGAAGGCGCAGCCGGGCGGAATGGCCAGCAGGTTCGGCGGCAGGCCCTTGATGGCGTAGAGCTCCTGGCCCTTCTGGTCCAGGCGGGGGATGGAGTCGAGCAGGCCGCGGGTGTACGGGTGGGCCGGGGCCCTGTAGATCTCGTGGACGGGGGCCGCCTCGACGATCCGTCCCGCGTACATGACCGCGATCTTGTCGGCGACGTCGGCGACCACGCCGAGGTCGTGGGTGATCAGGATGAGGCCCATGTCGAGTTCGCGCTGGAGCTCGGCGAGCAGGTCCATGACCTGGGCCTGGACGGTGACGTCGAGGGCGGTGGTGGGCTCGTCAGCGATGATCAGGGAGGGTTCCAGGGCCAGCGCCATGGCGATCATGATGCGCTGGCGCATGCCGCCGGAGAACTGGTGCGGGTAGTCCCCCACCCGCTGGCGCGCCGCCGGGATCCTCACCCGGTCCATCAGCTCCACGGCCTTGGCCCTGGCGTCCTTGCGGGACATGCCGCGGTGGACCTCGAACATCTCGCCGAGCTGGGCGCCCACGCTGAGCACGGGGTTGAGGGAGGACAGGGCGTCCTGGAAGATCATCGCCATGTCGGCGCCGCGGATCCTCCGGCGTTCCTCCTCCTTCGTCTTCAGGAGGTCCCTGCCCTTGAGGAGGATCTCGCCGCCGGTGATCCGGCCCGGCGGCATGTCGAGGATCCCCATCACGGCCTGGGCCGTCACCGACTTGCCGGAGCCGGACTCGCCCAGCACGGCGAGGGTCTCGCCCTGGTCGACCGAGTAGTCCACTCCGTTCACGGCCTTGGCGACCCCGTCGCGGGTGGTGAACTCCACGTGCAGGTCGCGCACTTCGAGCAGCATCGGGCGGTCCCCTCCTCAGCGCAGCTTGGGGTCGAGGGCGTCGCGCACCGCGTCGCCGAGCATGATGAAGGCGAGCACGGTCAGGCTCAGGGCGCCCGCCGGCCAGAGCAGCATGTGCGGGGCGTTGCGGATCTGGGAGGCGGCGTTGGAGATGTCGATGCCCCAGGAGACGGTGGGCGGGCGCAGGCCCACGCCGAGGAAGGACAGGGTGGCCTCCAGGGCGATGTAGGTGCCCAGCGCGATGGTGGCGACGACGATGACGGGGGCGACGGCGTTGGGGGCCACGTGGCGCAGCAGCATGCGGCCGTTGCCGGCGCCGAGGGCCCGGGCGGCCTGGACGTAGTCGTTCTGTTTGGCGGTGATCACCGAGCCGCGGGCGATGCGGGCGAGCTGCGGCCAGCCGAGCAGCACGATGAAGCCGACGACGGGCCACACGGTGCTGCTGGTGACCACGGACAGGAAGACCAGGCCGCCGAGGACGACGGGGATGCCGAAGAAGATGTCGGCGACCCGGGAGAGCAGCGCGTCGCCCCAGCCGCCGAAGAACCCGGCGAGCCCGCCGAGTACGGAGCCCAGCAGGGCGGCGCCGACGGTGGCGCAGACGCCGACGGTGATGGAGGCGCGGGCCCCGTAGACGGTGCGGGTGTAGACGTCGCAGCCCTGGGTGTCGTACCCGAAGGGGTGTCCCGGGGCGGAGTTCTGCTGCGATTTGGACAGGTCGCACTGGAGGGGGTCGCCGCCGGCGATGAGCTGGGGCCAGATGGCGATGACGACGAGGAAGAGGATGAGCAGCGCGGAGACGATGAAGACGGGGTTGCGGCGCAGCTGGTGCCAGGCGTCGGACCACAGCGAGCGGGCCTTCTCCCGCGGGGCGGCCGGACCGGGCGGCTGGGCGGTGCCTTCCACGCTTTCGGCCTCCTGGAGGGCCAGGTCCATGGCCCCGCCCTGGCCGGTGGGCGACATCGCCTCGCGGGGGCGCGGGCCCACGGGGTCGTAGCCGCCGGGGCCTTCGGGGCGCTCGGGCTCAGGCATAACGGATCCTCGGGTCCAGGACCGCGTAGAGCAGGTCGACGAGCAGGTTCGCCACCAGGAAGACGATGACGAGGATGGTGACGAACCCGACCACGGTGGGCGAGTTGTTGCGCAGGATGCCCTGGTAGAGCTGGTAGCCGACGCCGTGGATGTTGAAGATCCGCTCCGTGACGATGGCGCCGCCCATGAGGGCGCCGATGTCGGTGCCGATGAAGGTGACCACCGGGATCAGGGAGTTGCGCAGCAGGTGGCGGGTGATGACCCGGCGGCGCGGCAGGCCCTTGGCGACCGCGGTGCGGACGTAGTCGGCCTTGACGTTCTCGGCGATGGAGGTCCGCGAGAGCCGGGTGACGTACGCGAGGGACACCAGGGCCAGGACGATGCCGGGCAGGACCAGCTGTCCGAGGGGGGCGTCCGGGGAGACGGTGGGGCGCACCCAGCCCCATCTGACGCCGAAGACGAACTGGAGCAGGTAGCCGGTGACGAAGGTGGGCACCGAGATGACGACGAGGGTGAGCACCAGCAGGGTGGTGTCGACGGCCTTGCCGCGGCGCAGGCCGCTGACCACGCCGAGGGTGATGCCGGCGAGGACCTCGATGACGATGGCGACCAGGGTCAGGCGCAGGGTGACGGGGAAGGCGGAGGCCATCAGCTCGGTGACCGGCTGGCCGTTGAAGGCCGTGCCGAAGTCGCCCCGGAAGATCTGCCCCATGTAGTGGACGTACTGCTGCCACAGGGGGCGGTCGAGGTAGAGGTCCCGGCGGATGCGGGCGGCGGTGGCGGGGTCGGGGGCCTTGTCGCCGAAGAGGGCCGCGACCGGGTCGCCGAGCGCGTACACCATGATGAAGATCAGGAAGGTGCTGCCGATGAACACGGGGATCATCTGGAGCAGCCGCCGGATCACGTAACGTCCCATGACTGCTCCAGGGTCGATCCGTGGGAGTGGTCAGCTGACCTTGATCTCGTTGTAGACCGGGACGCTGAACTGGTTCAGGGCGACGTCGGAGATCCGCTCGGAGTGCCCGGCGCTTCCGTTCTGGTACCAGAGGGGGATGGAGGGCATCTGCTCGGCGAGGATCTCCTCGGCGTCCTGGAAGGAGGCGGTGGCCTTGGCGGCGTCGGTCTCCTGGTTGGCCTGGTCGATCAGCTTGTCGAAGTCCGGGCTGCTGAACTTGCCGTAGTTGGAGGAGGCTCCGGTGTAGTACAGCGGCTGGAGGAAGTTCTGGATCAGCGGGTAGTCGGCCTGCCAGCCCGAGCGGAAGGGGCCGGTGAGCTTGAAGGCGCTCTGCTGGTTGCGGAAGTCCGCGAAGGTGCCGACGGGGTTGACCGTGCAGACGGGTCCCTCGCCGAGGGCGTTGTTGACGCTGTTGCAGACGGCGTCCATCCAGTCGCGGTGCGAGCCGGTGTCCACGTTCGAGGTGAGGGTCATCTTGCCGCCGGGCAGGCCGCCGGCCTCCTGGATCAGCTTCTTCGCCTCGGCGGGGTTGTAGGCGCAGGCGTCGCCGCAGAGGGTGGACTTGAAGCCGCCCTTGTCGCCGAGGGCCGGGGACGTCCAGTCCTTGGCGGGGGTGCGGGTCTCGCGGAAGATCTGCTGGGTGATCTCGTCCCGGTTGATCGCCATCGAGATGCCGCGGCGGACCTTCTCCATGCCCTCCTTGCCCCACTGGGGGTCGTACAGCGGGAAGGTGAGGGTCTGGATGATGAGGGCCGGCTGGTTGATGTAGCGGTCGCCGAGGTCGTCCTTGACGTTCTTCAGCTGCTGGGCCGGGACGTCGTCGACGAGGTCGAGGTTGCCGGAGATCAGGTCGGTGTAGGCGGTGTTGTTGTCGGTGTAGACCTTGAGGTCCACGCCGCCGTTCTGCGCCTTGTCGGGGCCGGGGTAGCCGTCCCACGTGCGCAGCTTCATGCCGGTGCCCTTGGTGTACGAGTCCACCGTGTAGGGGCCGTTGCCGACGGGCTTGTCGAGCCAGGCGGAGTGGTCGGTGAAGAAGGCCTTGGGGAGGGGGGAGAAGGCCTGGTAGCCGAGGGTCTCGGGCCAGGTGGAGAACTTGGCCTTCAGGGCGACGGTGAAGGTCTTGGCGTCCTTGACGACGAGGCCGGACATCGTCTTGGCCTTGGGTTCGCCGTTCGCCGGGTGCAGGTCGGCGTAGCCGACGATGTCGGAGAAGAAGGGCGCGTTGTTCTGCTTGTTGCGCACGTCCGCCGCGTAGTTCCAGGCGTCCACGAAGGACTGGGCGGTGACCGGCTCGTCGTTGCTGAACTTCCAGCCGTCCTTCAGGGTGATGGTGAAGTTCTGGCCGTCGGTGGTCTCGATCTTCTCGGCGACCATGTTGGTGGCCTCGCCGGTCTTCGCGTCGTAGCGCTTGAGGCCCCGGAAGAGCATGTCGAGGACCTTGCCGCCCTGCACCTCGTTGGTGTTGGCGGGCTCCAGCGGGTTCTGCGGGTCACCCCAGGAGGAGCTGACGATCCCGTCCGCGCCACCGCCCCCGCCGCTGTCGCTTCCGCCGCCGCAGGCCGTCGCCGCGAGGGCGACGGCCACCGCACATGCGGCCCACTTGGCGTGGGTGGCTCCGCGCATGGAGTGCCTCCTATGGCTCCCAAGACTCACTTAGGGGCAATGTCACCCTATGTGGGATGCCGTGCACTCATGGTTGGACCGATTGCACCCTCGCGTCCCCCGCCTGTCACCCCTGCGAGTGCAACGGGAGCTCCCAGGTGTCGACCGCGTAGTGCAGGCCCATGCCGTGCGCCTCGTACAGGGCCAGGGCGCCGCTCTCGTTGAGGGTGTCCACTCCGAGGCCCAGGGTGTCACGGCCGCGGCCGGCGTACACGGCGAAGGCGTGGCGCAGCAGGTGGCCGCCGACGCCCCTGCCGCGCAGGTCGGCGCGCACCCCGAGGTGGCTGATCCAGCCCATGCTGGTGCGGTCGTCGCGGCTGAACAGCACGGCCGCGTCGCCCTCGCCGGGCAGGCTCGCGATCCACACCAGCGACCAGTCGAGGGAGCGGCCGTCGACGTGGTCCAGCCAGGCCTCGTACGGCCGCTCGACGTGCCCGAAGTGGGCGGCGAAGGTCTCCTCCACCAGGGCGTGGGCGCGGCGCCGGTCGGCCTCGTCGGCGGCGCAGTCGCGCAGGGCGAGGCCCCGGGGCGGCGCGGGGGGCAGGTCGACGGGGCCCAGGCGCCTGGTCATCACCTGGTAGCGGCGCACGCTGCGGTAGCGGCGGCCGGTGAGGAGGGTGAGGTTCAAGGTGGGCTCGACGTTGAGCTGGATCCGGAGCCGGGCGCCGGGGCCGGTGCCGACGGCCATCCTGCGGGCCCGCTCCTCCATCCGGTGGAGCAGTGCCAGGGCGGCCCGGTCGTGGCCGGGCAGTACGTAGTGGTCACCGTCGATCCGGCCGGGTCCGGAGTCGGCCCAGACCAGGGCGTAGGCGACGAGCCGGCCGCCCTGGAAGGCGAGCCAGGAGTCGGTGGCCAGGTCCACGTCGGGGTTCTTCAGGTCGGCCTCGACGGTGCCCAGGTCGGTCTCGGGCCTGCCGATCTCGATGACGTCCACGGCGTTGAGCAGTGCGCAGATGTCTCGGGCGTCCCCGGGCCCGGCGGGCCGGACGGTCAGCGTGTCGGTCATCCGCCCACTGTCGGCGGCGGCGCGCCGCGGCCGCAACCGGCTTTTCCGTACGCGCACGCGCCGGGGCGCCCGGTCCGGAGGTGTTCCGGTCCGGGCGCCCCGGTGTTGCTGCGCCGTGCGGGGGTCAGACGCCCAGGACGGCCTTCTCCTCGGCGAAGTGGCAGGCCGACTCGTGCGCGGCCGGGGTGTCGACGCCCTGGAAGCGCGTCGGGATCGCCAGCAGCGGCTCCTCCGTGGCGCACTTCTCCTCGGCCTTCCAGCAGCGGGTGCGGAAGCGGCAGCCCGAGGGCGGGTTGGCCGGGGAGGGGACGTCACCGGTGAGGATGATCCGCTCGCGGCCCTCGCGGGCCTCCGGGTCCGGCACCGGGACGGCCGACAGCAGCGCCTGCGTGTACGGGTGGGTCGGGTGGTCGTAGATCTCGGCGTCGGTGCCGATCTCCGCCATCTTGCCCAGGTACATGACGCCGACGCGGTCGGAGATGTGCCGGACGATCGACAGGTCGTGCGCGATGAAGACGTAGGACAGGTTGAACTCGTCCTGGAGCTTCTCCATCAGGTTGATGACCTGGGCCTGCACCGACACGTCGAGCGCGGAGACCGGCTCGTCGCAGATGATGATCTCCGGGTTGAGCGCGAGGCCGCGGGCGATGCCGATGCGCTGGCGCTGGCCGCCGGAGAACTGGTGCGGGTAGCGGTTGATGTACTCCGGGTTCAGGCCCACGACGTCCAGGAGCTCCTGGACCTTGCGGCGCCGGTCGCCCTTGGGAGCCACCTCGGGGTGGATCTCGTACGGCTCGCCGATGATGTCGCCGACCGTCATGCGGGGGTTCAGCGAGGTGTACGGGTCCTGGAACACCATCTGGATGTTGCGGCGGACGGCCTTCAGGGCCGCGCCGGACAGCTTGGTGATGTCCTGGCCCTTGTAGAAGACCTCGCCGGCGGTGGCCTTCTCCAGGCTCATCAGCAGCTTGGCGACGGTGGACTTGCCACAGCCGGACTCGCCGACGATGCCGAGGGTCTCACCGGCGTACAGGTCGAACGAGACGCCGTCGACGGCCTTGACCGCCCCGACCTGCTTCTTGAACAGGATTCCCTGGGTCAGCGGGAAGTGCTTGACCAGGTTGCGCACCTGGAGGATCGGCTCGCCCTTGGGCTTGGTGAGCTCAGCCATGGATCTGCTCCTTCCAGAAGTGGCACGCGCTGCCGCGGCCGGGCATCTGCGTGCCGTCCTGCTCGGTCACCTGGTGCAGGACCGGAACGTCGGTACGGCAGATGTCCTGGGCCTTGGGGCAGCGCGGGTTGAAGGCGCAGCCCGGGGGGATGTTGAGCAGGTTGGGCGGCAGGCCCTTGATCGCGTAGAGCTCCTGGCCCTTCTGGTCCAGGCGCGGGATCGAGTCGAGCAGGCCGCGGGTGTACGGGTGCGCCGGGCGGCTGTAGATCTCGTGGACCGGGGCGTTCTCGACGATCCGGCCGCCGTACATGACGGCGATCTTGTCCGCGACGTCGGCGACGACGCCGAGGTCGTGGGTGATCAGGATCAGGCCCATGTTCATCTCGCGCTGGAGCTCCGCGAGCAGGTCCATGACCTGGGCCTGGACCGTCACGTCGAGGGCCGTGGTCGGCTCGTCGGCGATGATCAGGTCCGGCTCCAGGGCCATCGCCATGGCGATCATGATGCGCTGGCGCATACCGCCGGAGAACTGGTGGGGGTAGTCCCCCACGCGCGCCTTGGCGGCGGGGATCTTCACCCGGTCCATCAGCTCGACGGCCTTGGCGGTGGCGTCCTTCTTGGACATGCCGCGGTGCACGCGGAACATCTCGCCCAGCTGGGCGCCGACGGTGTGCACCGGGTTCAGCGAGGACAGCGCGTCCTGGAAGATCATGGCGATCTTCTGGCCGCGGACCTTGCGGAACTCCTCGGCCGGGAGCTTCAGCAGGTCCTGGCCCTGGAAGAGGATCTCACCGGAGGGGATCCTGCCGGGCGGCATGTCCAGGATGCCCATGATGGCCTGGGCCGTCACGGACTTGCCGGAGCCGGACTCGCCGAGCACGGCGAGGGTCTCGCCGGCGTCGACGGAGTACGAGACGCCGTTGACGGCCTTGGCGACGCCGTCACGGGTGTGGAACTCGACGTGCAGGTCGCGCACTTCGAGCAGCGGGGTCCCCTCCGGCGCCGAGCGCGGCGCGGGGACGTTCGAGGTCTTGTCGATGGTGGTCAACGTACGCCCTTCCTCAGCGCAGCTTCGGGTCGAGGGCGTCGCGTACCGCGTCGCCGACCATGATGAATGCGAGCACGGTGATGCTCAGCGCGATCGACGGGAACAGCAGCACGTGCGGTGCCTGGAGCCAGCGGACGGAGGCGTCGCTGACCATCAGGCCCCAGGAGATCTGCGGGGGCTGCACGCCGATGCCGAGGTACGACAGGGCGGCCTCCGCCGAGATGTACACACCCAGGCTGATCGCGCCGACCACGATGACGGGGGCGACGGCGTTCGGCAGGATGTGGCGGATCGTGATGCGCAGGGTGCCGGCACCGAGGGCGCGGGCGGCGACCACGTAGTCGTTGTTCTTGTTCTGCAGCACCGAGGACCGCATGATGCGGAAGATCTGCGGCCAGCCGAGGATCGCGAGCACCAGCGAGACCGTCCAGGCGTTGCCCGGCAGGGCCGACATGATCAGCATGCCGCCGAGGAGCAGCGGGATCGCGAAGAAGATCTCGGTGAAGCGGGACAGGAAGCTGTCGACGATGCCGCCGACCCAGCCGGCGATCAGGCCGAGGGCGCCGCCGACGAGCAGGACCAGCGTGGTGGTGACGACGCCGACGATCACGGAGTTGCGGGCGGCCCACACCGTACGGGTGTAGACGTCGCAGCCCTGGATGTCGAAGCCGAACCAGTGCGCGGAGCTGGGGGTCTTGAGCGAGTCCTCCAGCTTGCAGGCGCCCGAGTCGAAGGGGCTGCCGTCGGTGAACAGCTGCGGCACCGCGGCGACGATCAGCAGGAACACGACGAGCACGGCGCCGATGATGAAGATCGGGTTGCGGCGCAGGTCCTGGAGGGCGTCGGACCAGAGGCTGGCCTCGCGGTCCTTCTTCTTCTTGACCTCGGGCGCCTTGGCGCCGGCGGAGGTGGCGCCGGCGGTCTGGGTGTCGGTCATCGAGTCCTCCACCGTCTTCGTGTCACGCATAGCGGATCCTCGGGTCGAGCACGGCGTACAGCAGGTCCACCAGGAGGTTGGCGACGAGGTAGATGAGGACCAGGAGGGTCACACCTCCCACGACGACGGCACCCTGCTTCAGGTACACGGACTGGGCGAGCAGGCCGCCGAGACCGTGGATGTTGAAGATGCGCTCGGTGATGACGGCACCGCCCATGAGGGCGCCGAGGTCGGCGCCGAGGAAGGTGACGATCGGGATCAGCGCGTTGCGCAGCGCGTGGTTGACCACGACGCGGCGGCGGGGCAGGCCCTTGGCGGTGGCGGTGCGGACGTAGTCGGCCCGCATCGTCTCCATGAGGCTGGTACGGGTCAGTCGGGCCACGTACGCCAGGGAGGTGGAGGCGAGGACCCACGCCGGGAGGAGGTAGGCGCGGAATCCGTCGTTCTCGTTGAAGGAGACGGAGAAGAGCTCGATGCCCCAGTTGTTCTTCAGCTGTACGCCGAGGGTCAGCTGCAGGACGAAACCGGTCACGAAGACGGGGATCGAGATGACCATCAGGGTGGAGATGAGGACCAGCTGGTCGAGGAACTTGCCGCGGCGCAGGGCGGCCATGATGCCGGCCGCGACGCCGACGACGGCCTCGATGACGAAGGAGAAGATCGCGAGGTTCACCGTGTACGGGAAGGCCTCGCCGATCAGGTCGGCGACCTTGCGCCCGGTGAGGGTCTCGCCGAGGTCGCCCTGGAAGACGCCGGTGATGTAGTTCCAGTACTGCAGCAGGAACGGGTCGTCCAGGTGGTACTTCTCGCGCAGCATCGACGCGACGAGCGGGTCTGCCTTCTTCTCGCCGGCGAGCAGCTGAATCGGGTCAGCGCCGGGCATCGCGAAGGTCAGCAGGTAGATCAGGAACGTGGCACCGATCAGAACAGGGATCGCCTGTATGAGTCGGCGGATGAGGTAGCGGCCCATCAGACCTCCAGCAAAGAACAGGGGGAAAGGCGGGCAGACGGAAACCTGATTCCGTCTGCCCGCCCCCGAAGCCCCTAAGTGACGAGGGGTGTTAGTTGCGCTCGACGTTCGCCAGGTCCATGCGGCCCTGGGCGTCGACCTCGACGTTCTTCACGGACTTGGAGTAGGCCGAAGAAGACATGTACGTGAACACCGGGATGTACGGAAGGTCCTTGATGATGATGTCATCGGCCTTCTGGTACAGCTTCAGGCCCTCGGCGGGGTCGGTCGCCTTGTCGGCGTCCGCCATGACCTTCTCGAACTCGTCGTTCTTGTAGTGGCCGTAGTTGGAGCCCTGCTCGATCGCCTGCTTCGAGAAGATCGGGCGCAGGTAGTTCTCCGCCGCCGGGTAGTCCATGGACCACGCCATGCGGAAGCCGCCCTTGTACTTCGCCGCGCCCAGGTCGTCCAGCATGTCGCCGAACTTGGCGTACGGCTTGGCGGTGACCTCGATGCCGAGGTTCGTCTTCAGCTGGTTGGCGACGGCCTCGATCCACTCCTTGTGGCCGCCGTCGGCGTTGTAGCCGAGCTCCATCTTGTTGCCGGGGACACCGCCGGCCTTCTCGAAGAGCTCCTTGGCCTTGGTCGGGTTGTACTGGCCGACCTCGCCCAGCGCGCCCTTGCGGTAGCCCGGGATGATGGGGCTGATGAAGTCGTCGGCCGGCTTGCGGGTGCCGTTGAAGATGGTCTTCGTGATGGCTTCCCGGTCGATGGCCATGGAGAGGGCCTGGCGGATCTCCACCTTGCCGAAGGCCTCGGGGTTGGTCTCCAGCGGGAGGCCGATGTAGCCGACGCCCGACTCGGGCTTGTACAGGTAGCGGTCGCCGAACTCCTGCGAGACCGAGGCCATCGCGGAGACGGGGAGCTTGTCGACGATCTGGATGTTGTCGGCGCGCAGGTCGTTGTACGCCGTGTCCAGGTTGTCGTAGATCTTGAAGGTGACGCCGGCCAGCTTCGCGCGGCCCTCGGCCGGGTATTTGTCGAAGCGCTTGACCTTGATCTGCTTGTTGTGCTCCCAGTTGCCGTCCATCTGGAAGGGGCCGTTGCCGATCGGCTGCTCGCCGAACTTCTTGGCGCCCTGCGTCTCGAAGGCCTTCGGCAGCGGGTAGAAGGCGTTGTAGCCCAGCATGGTCTTGAACTGGGAGAAGGGCTCCTTCAGCGTGACGGTGAAGGTCTTCTCGTCAACGACCTTGAGGCCCTTGAGCTCCTTCGCCGTGGGCTTCTTGTCCTTGCCCGGGGCGAGCTCGTCGGAGCCCTCGATCTTGGAGAAGAACGGCATGCCCTCGGCGGCGTTCTCCTGGTTGGCGCCCCAGTTCCAGGCGCGGACGAAGGACTGGGCGTCGACCTTCTCACCGTTGTGGAAGGTGAAGCCGTCCTTGACCTTGATGGTCCAGGTCTTCGAGTCCGTCGTCTCGATGGACTCGGCGACGTCGAGCTTCGGCTCGTTGGTCTTGTTGTCGTACTTGACCAGGCCGGCGAAGAGCGCGTTGAGGACCTCGGCGCCTTCGGACTCGGCCGTGTTCTGGCCCACCAGGCCGTGCTGCGGCTCGCCGAGCACAACGGTGATGTTGCCGCCCTTGCCACCGGCGTCGTTGCTACCGGTGCTGCAAGCCGTCGCGGCCATGGCCACGATGACGGCACCCGCGACCCACTTGGCGCTCGTTGCTCCGCGCATGGGTATTTGCCTCCTCAGGAGTCACTGTCGATTCGTGAAGGACCCGGTTCGCGCTGACACCCCTGACAGCGGGATCCGGTCCCATCGGTGTGTGCTCGTGAGTCGACGCTCCCCACAGCGTGTGACCCATTGACCCGAGCTCAATGGAGCCATCCTCAGGGACTGCCAGGCCGTAAACCACACTTAAGTGGTCTCGTTTTCACAACATCACCGCATGGCGAAAACCCGAAATCCGGACAAACAGATAGGAGACAGACACGTGCGAAACGGACGGTTGACTCATCATCCGGTGCGTCACGGCCGGTATGCGGACACCAGAACGCAACAATCCGTTTGACAAATGCGAACGGCCCCTCCCCGCACCGGTCCGGTGCGGAGAGGGGCCGTCGTCAGTCGAACGGTTCAAGCCAGAGCCGCACTCGCGTGCGACTCGCGTCCTACTTGGCCGACTTGGCGCGCGACGCGGTGCGCGAGCGCTCCTTCTGGTCCAGGACGACCTTGCGGATGCGCACGGCCTCCGGGGTCACCTCGACGCACTCGTCGTCGCGGCAGAACTCCAGGGACTGCTCCAGGGAGAGCTTGCGCGGCGGGATCACGTTCTCCGTGTTGTCCGCGGAAGCCGCACGCATGTTGGTGAGCTTCTTCTCCTTGGTGATGTTCACGTCCATGTCGTCGGAGCGCGAGTTCTCACCGACGATCATGCCCTCGTACACCTCGGTGCCGGGCTCGGTGAACAGGACACCGCGCTCCTGGAGGTTGATCATGGCGAACGGGGTGACCGCACCGGCGCGGTCGGCGACCAGCGAACCGTTGTTGCGGGTGACCAGCGGGCCGAACCACGGCTCGTGGCCCTCGTGGATCGAGTGGGCGATGCCCGTACCGCGGGTGTTGGTCAGGAACTCCGTGCGGAAGCCGATGAGGCCGCGCGACGGGACGACGAACTCCATGCGGACCCAGCCGGAGCCGTGGTTCGACATGTTGTCCATGCGGCCCTTGCGGACGCCCATGAGCTGCGTGACGGCGCCCATGTGCTCCTCGGGCACGTCGATGGTCATGCGCTCGACCGGCTCGTGGACCTTGCCGTCGATCTCCTGCGTGACCACCTGCGGCTTGCCGATGGTCAGCTCGAAGCCCTCGCGGCGCATCTGCTCGACCAGGATGGCCAGCGCGAGCTCACCACGGCCCTGGACCTCCCAGGCGTCCGGGCGCTCGGTGTCCAGGACGCGGAGCGAGACGTTGCCGATGAGCTCGCGGTCCAGACGGTCCTTGACCTGGCGGGCGGTGACCTTGCGGTCCTTGACCGCGGACTTGGCGTCCGCGCCCTTGCCGGTGCCGCCGCGGCCGACCATCGGGGAGGTGTTCGTACCGATGGTCATGGAGATCGCCGGCTCGTCCACCGAGATCAGCGGCAGGGCGATCGGGTTCTCCGGGTCGGCCAGGGTCTCGCCGATCATGATGTCCGGGATACCGGCGACGGCGCAGATGTCGCCCGGGCCCGCCACCTCGGCCGGCTTGCGGGTGAGCGCCTCGGTCATCATCAGCTCGGTGATGCGGACGTTGGAGATGGAGCCGTCACGCTTGATCCACGCGACCGTCTGGCCCTTGCGCAGCTCGCCCTGCTCGACGCGCAAAAGCGCGATGCGGCCGAGGAAGTTGTCGGCGTCCAGGTTGGTGACGTGGGCCTGGAGGGGGGCCTCGTCGTCGTAGACCGGGGCGGGGACGTGCTCCAGGATGGTGGAGAAGAACGGCTCCAGGCTGTCGCTGTCCGCGGGGACGGTGCCGTCCTCCGGCTTGGTCAGCGAGGCGACGCCGTCACGGCCGCAGGCGTAGACGATCGGGAACTCGATCTGGTCCTCGTCCGCGTCCAGGTCCAGGAAGAGGTCGTACGTCTCGTTGACGACCTCGTCGATCCGGGAGTCCGGGCGGTCCGTCTTGTTGATGCAGAGGATGACCGGCATCTTCGCCTGCAGGGCCTTGCGCAGCACGAAGCGGGTCTGGGGCAGCGGACCCTCGGAGGCGTCCACCAGCAGGACGACGGCGTCCACCATCGACAGACCGCGCTCGACCTCACCACCGAAGTCGGCGTGGCCGGGGGTGTCGATGATGTTGATCGTGATCGGGGCCCCGCCGTCCTTGGGGTGGTACTTCACCGCCGTGTTCTTGGCGAGGATCGTGATGCCCTTCTCACGCTCCAGGTCGTTCGAGTCCATCATGCGGTCGTCGAGCTGCTGGTGGGCGGCGAAGGCACCGGCCTGCTTGAGCATGGCATCGACGATGGTCGTCTTGCCATGGTCGACGTGGGCGACGATGGCGACGTTACGGATGTCGTGGCGCGTGGGCACTTCGGCGCTTCTCCCGGGATCGTGGATGGCGTCGCGTACGGTCCGGCACGCGCGCCTCGACCGGGCGGAAAACCTGCCACGGCCTTACCCCATCGTACGTCGATTGGCGGGAACCGGCTGCCGGGGGGTCTGTCAAGGGGCCGGAGGGCTGAGGAACGCCGGGTGTGGGGTGGGGGTTCCCGGCGGGCGCCGCGGCCTGTGTCCGTGCTGTGTTCGTGCTGTGTTCGTGCGGGTCAATGGGTAGGCACGACCTTGCCCGCCGGGGGATCCGGCGGGCAAGGAACTTGAGTCACTTCTGAGCTTGCCGGTCGCGGGTCAACCCGACAGGCCCCGTTTTTTCATCACTTCTTCTCCCCCGCTCCTCCTGCCCGGCTACTTCTTCTCCTTCTTGGCGTCCTTGTCCTGGGGAGGCTTCTTCCACCCGATGTCCTGGTAGCGGGGCACCCCGAGCCCGAAGGCCCCGGCGTTGGCCAGGTTCGGCTTGACGGCGACCAGCTCGGGCCGCTGGTAGAGCGGGATGGAGCCGGCCGCGGCCCAGATCCGGGCGTCCGCCTTGCGCATCAGCTCGCGGGCCTGCTCCTCGTCCAGCTCGCCGGCCGCCTGGTCGAAGAGCTGGTCGATGTGGTCGGTGCCGACCCGGGTGTAGTTCTGCTCGACCAGGAGCGAGCCGTCGGCGGCCGGCTCCGGCTTGGCGAAGATGGGCCGGGCGTCGGTGGCCGGGAAGGCCGTCGCGGGCCAGGAGTAGAGGGCCAGGTCGTACTGGCCCGAGGCGATGTGGTCCTTGAAGAAGCTCTCGTCCGCGACCTTGGTGATCTGGGTGCCGATGCCGACCTTCTGGAGCATCTGGGAGATCCGCTCGCCGACCGTGCGCAGGGCCTCCGAGCCGGGGCCCGCCGGGAGGACGAAGCGCAGGCTGAGGGCCTTGCCGTCCTTGGCGAGCATCGTCCCCGAGGTGCGGACGGCCTGCTTGGCCGGGGCGGGGGTCGGGCTGGCCACCGCGTCCTTGGCGTCGTCCTCCGCGGCGGGGGCCTTGGCGTCGTCGGCCGCTGCGGGGGCGGCGGAGGCGGCCGCGGCCGCTTCCAGGGCCTGCGCCTGGCCCAGCAGTACCTGCTCCTGCTGGGCGGCGAAGGAGGCCGGCTCCGCCTCGAAGCCGCGCGCCGGCCCCTGCGGCAGGACGCGCAGCCCCGCGGCGGGGGCGCCGGGCAGCCCGGGCCGGGCCGCCGCCCCGCGCACGCCGAGGTCGCCGGCCGCCGCGCGCAGGTCGCCGTTGCGCCCGTCGTCCTGGCCCACGATGTAGAGGCCGTCGTTGCCGGTGCCGGGGCCCTGCGGGGTCTTGGAGTCGTCCCGCGTGCTCTCGGGCCCCGCCTTCGCCCCGGCCGGCTCGGTGATCTTGCCGCCCCTGCGCCAGCCGGCGTCCGCCAGCAGGGCCTGCGCCGCCTGCGTGTCCTGGCCGCCGAGGGCCTCGCTGTTGTCCGCGTACGCCTGCTGCCCGGCCAGCGCCAGGTGGCTGCCGACCGGCTTCGCGGGCAGGCCCAGCGGTCCCAGGACGATCTGCGCCAGCGTCTTGCGGTCCAGGGCGCGGGCCACCGCCCGGCGGACCCGCTCGTCCGACAGCGGGCCGGAGGCGCCGTTCATGGCGAGCTGGGTGTAGGCGGGCTCCAGCGACTTGCGGACCGTGAAGCCGCGCAGGGCCGCCTGCTCCTCGGCGTACTTCCTGGCGGCCTCGGCGTTCTTCTGGCGGTTCTCCTGCTCCTCCCTGGCCTTGGTCTCGTCCGCGCCGTGGGCCAGCGCCCAGGAAAGGGTGGCCTGCGCGACGGTGAGCGAGGCGTCCGGCCCGTGGGTGCCGTCCACGCGCCCGGCGTCCCGGTGGGCGAGGGCGATGCGGTCGGCGCCCGAGCGGTCGATCTCGGCCAGGTCGACCTTCCCGGCGGCGAGCGCCGCCGGGCGGCCCGACCGGGGCACCGCCGTCAGCACGAGCGTGTCCAGCTTGGCCGGCCGGCCCCACCAGCGCGGGTTGCGGGACAGGGCCGCGGTGCCGGTCTTCTTGTCGATGGTCCCGAGGCCGAACGGCCCGGCCGTGACCTTGAGGGCGCCGCGGGCGCCCTCGTTGAAGGCCTCGGGGGTGCCCATGACCTGCTTGGGGTAGAGCGGGCTGAACAGGGACCGCCAGTCGGAGTACGGCCGGCCGAAGGTGACCTTGACCTCCAGGTCGGTCTTGCCGCGCTCGATCTTCTCGATCCGGTCGTAGCCGGCGTTGCGCGCGGTCCAGAACGCCGAGTCCTTGCCGTTCAGGGCGCGCCACTGGGCGACGAAGTCGGCGGCGCCGATCTCGCGCCCGTCGCTCCACACCGCCTGCTGGTTCAGCTTGTACAGGACGACCTGCTTGGGCTCGCGCTCGACGACCTCGGCCTTCTCCAGGTAGTCGGGATCGGCCACCGGCCGGCCCTTGGCGTCGAGCGTGAACAGCTGGGGCAGGACCGCGCCCGCGATCCGGGTGGTGGTGGCGTCCGCATCGGCCTGGAAGGTGTTCAGGGTCTGCGGCATGGAGTCCACGGCCCAGCGCAGCACGCCGCCGTCGGCGACCTGCTCGCGGACGGTCGCCGCGACGTCCGGTCCCGCGACGGCCGGGCCGCCCTCCTCCTCACCCGCCCCGCAGCCCGCGAGGAGCGGCAGTGCAAGGACTCCCGAGGCGAGGAGCGCCAAGGACCTGCGCTTTCTCTGGGTCATGGGTGGTACCTCCGGGGCGGGGCGTGAGGACTGCGAAACAGGGTTCTTGATCACGTTCGGCGGTATATGGAGCTGATCACACTGGTGCCGCAACCCACTGAAATCGACCGCCGCCCCCGTCCTTCGGAGCGGCCCCTCGCCACGCCGCGAACCCCACCCGTGCGGACCAATCCGGCTTGCGCCCCGGGCTCCGGCCCCCGCCCCGGTCGGCCGCCGGGACGCGCGCCCAGGCGAGCGTTCCCTCGTTCGAGGGATGAAGAGGGGGCAGGGAGGGGCGCACGGTTTGCGCCTGCGCGCCCGGAATCGCTGCACGTCCCTTCACAACCGGGGACGGGAGGCGCGACACTCGCAGGCGCCCGTGAGCGTTGCCACCGCACCCTGCGGAAGTGAGGGCACGTCATGTCCCTGCAAGATGATCTGACCGCCGTACGACGCAATCTCAACGAGCTGGTCCGCTCGGTGGAGCAGCTGGAGAAGGACGTCGCCCGGCAGTCCGCCGCCGGCTCCAGGCCGCCGGACACCTCCCGGATGGTCACCATCCCGGACACCCCGTACGACAGCGCGCTGTGGACGGACACCGACGACGAGGGCCTCGGCGCCCGCGACCGCCGCGCCCCCTAGAGGCCCGCCCGCCGTCCGCGTCCACACCGCACAGCACAGCACAGCACAGCACCCCCATCTGGCCCGGCCGCTCCGGCGGCCGGGCCTCCTGGGCCACCCCTCACCACTCCACCCGGAGTTCCCTTTGGCCACAGGCACGGAACCACCCCAGCAGCGGCCCGGCGGGGTCCACGGCCCCTCGCGGGCCGCGATCGCGGCCCGGCACCTGCGGACCGACCGGTGGTGGCTGTCGCCCGCCGGCACCGCGGCCGGGCTGCTCGCCTTCATCGCGTACTCGACCTGGCGCGCCTTCGCCGACGACCACTACTACGCGGCCCCGTACGTCTCCCCGTTCTACTCCCCCTGTCTGGCGGAGAACTGCCGGGAGATGCGCGGCGGCCCCAACCTCGACCTGTTCGGCAGCTGGTGGGGCCTGTCCCCCGCGCTGCTGATCCTGATCTTCCCGCTCGGCTTCCGGCTGACCTGCTACTACTACCGCAAGGCCTACTACCGGGGCTTCTGGGCCTCGCCGCCCGCCTGCGCCGTCGCCGAGCCGCACGCGTCGTACACGGGTGAGACCCGCTTCCCGCTGGTCCTGCAGAACCTGCACCGGTACTTCTTCTACGCGGCCGTGCCCGTCGCGGGCGTCCTCACGTACGACACGGTGCTGACCTTCCGCGACGAGCACTACGCGTGGGGCCACATGGGGCTCGGCACCCTCGTCTTCCTCGCCAACATCGTGTTGATCTGGGCCTACACCCTGTCCTGCCACTCCTGCCGGCACATCATGGGCGGCCGCCTCAAGCACTTCTCGCGGCATCCGGTGCGCTACCGCCTGTGGGGCTGGGTCAGCCGGCTCAACGCCCGCCACATGCAGCTCGCGTGGGCCTCGCTGATCAGCGTGGCCCTGTGCGACTTCTACGTGTACCTGCTGGCCAGCGGCACCATCACCGACCCGAGGATCTTCTGAGATGGCTCAAGTGGAACGGCAGCAGTGGGACGTGGTCGTGGTCGGCGCGGGCGGTGCCGGGCTGCGGGCCGCGATCGAGGCCCGCGAGCGGGGCGCCCGTACGGCGGTGATCTGCAAGTCCCTCTTCGGCAAGGCCCACACGGTGATGGCCGAGGGCGGGATCGCCGCCTCCATGGGCAACGTCAACGAGGGCGACAACTGGCAGGTGCACTTCCGCGACACCATGCGCGGCGGCAAGTTCCTCAACCAGTGGCGGATGGCCGAACTGCACGCCAAGGAGGCCCCGGACCGGGTGTGGGAGCTGGAGACCTGGGGCGCGCTCTTCGACCGCACGCCCGACGGGCGGATCTCCCAGCGCAACTTCGGCGGGCACGAGTACCCGCGCCTCGCCCACGTCGGCGACCGGACCGGCCTGGAGCTGATCCGCACCCTCCAGCAGAAGATCGTCCAGCTCCAGCAGGAGGACTTCGAGGAGCACGGGGACCACGAGGCGCGCCTCAAGGTCTTCCAGGAGTGCACGGTGACGCGCGTGTTGAAGGATCGCGGCCTCACGGACGGCGAGAGGGTCTCGGGCACCTTCTGCTACGAGCGCGAGTCCGGCCGCTTCTTCGTCCTGGAGGCCCCGGCGGTGGTGCTGGCCACGGGCGGGATCGGCAAGTCCTTCAAGACCACCTCCAACTCCTGGGAGTACACCGGCGACGGCCACGCGCTGGCCCTGCTCGCCGGCGCGCCCCTGCTGAACATGGAGTTCGTGCAGTTCCACCCGACCGGCATGGTCTGGCCGCCCTCGGTGAAGGGGATCCTCGTCACCGAATCGGTGCGCGGCGACGGCGGGGTGCTGCGCAACTCCGACGGCAAGCGGTTCATGTTCGACTACGTCCCGGACGTCTTCAAGGAGAAGTACGCCGAGTCCGAGGAGGAGGGCGACCGCTGGTACGAGGACCCGGACCACAACCGGCGCCCGCCCGAACTGCTCCCCCGCGACGAGGTGGCGCGGGCCATCAACTCCGAGGTGAAGGCCGGCCGCGGCTCCCCGCACGGCGGGGTCTTCCTCGACGTGTCCACCCGGATGCCGGCCGAGAAGATCAGGCGCCGGCTGCCCTCCATGTACCACCAGTTCAAGGAGCTGGCGGACGTGGACATCACCGCCGAGCCGATGGAGGTCGGCCCGACCTGCCACTACGTGATGGGCGGGATCGCGGTCGACTCCGACACCGCCGCCACCGTGGGCGTACCGGGGCTGTTCGCCGCCGGTGAGGTCGCGGGCGGCATGCACGGCTCGAACCGGCTCGGCGGCAACTCCCTGTCCGACCTGCTGGTCTTCGGCCGGCGGGCCGGGCTGCACGCGGCGCGGTACGCCGCCGGGACCGCGGGACGGCCCGCGGTCTCCCAGGCCGCGATCGACGCGGCGGCGGCGGAGGCGCTGGCCCCCTTCCACGCGGACGAGGGCGCGGAGAACCCGTACACCCTCCACCAGGAGCTCCAGACGGCGATGAACGACCTGGTCGGCATCATCCGCCGGGAGGCCGAGATGGCCGAGGCCCTGGAGCGGCTGGCGGCCCTGCGCGTACGGGCGGCCCGGGCCGGGGTCGAGGGGCACCGGCAGTTCAACCCGGGCTGGCACCTGGCGCTGGACCTGCGCAACATGCTGCTGGTCAGCGAGTGCGTGGCCCGTGCCGCGCTGGAGCGCACCGAGAGCCGGGGCGGGCACACCCGCGAGGACTGCCCGGCGATGGAGCGGCAGTGGCGGGCGGTGAACCTGCTGTGCCGGCCCGTGGAGCCGGCCCCCGCCGATCCCGCGGCGCCCCGGATCGCGCTCCAGCGGGTGCGTACCGAACCGGTCCGCCCCGACCTGCTCGCGCTCTTCGAGAAGGAAGAGCTGGCCAAGTACCTCGCCGAAGAGGAGCTGTACGGGTGACCACATACGACGCACGCTTCCGGGTCTGGCGGGGCGACGCGGAGGGCGGGGAGCTGCGGGACTTCACCGTCGAGGTGCACGACGGCGAGGTGGTCCTGGACATCGTGCACCGGCTCCAGGCGACCCAGGCGTCCGACCTCGCGGTCCGCTGGAACTGCAAGGCGGGCAAGTGCGGCTCGTGCAGCGCGGAGATCAACGGCCGGCCCCGGCTGCTGTGCATGACGCGGATGTCGGTCTTCAGCCGCGAGGAGACCGTCACGATCACCCCGCTGCGGGCCTTCCCGGTGGTCCGGGACCTGGTGACGGACGTGTCCTTCAACTACGCCAAGGCGCGGGAGGTGCCGGCGTTCGTCCCGCCCCCGGGCGTCGCGGCGGGCGAGTACCGGATGCAGCAGGTGGACGTGGAACGCTCGCAGGAGTTCCGCAAGTGCATCGAGTGCTTCCTGTGCCAGGACACCTGCCACGTGGTGCGCGACCACGAGGAGAACAAGGCCGCCTTCGCGGGCCCCCGCTTCCTGATGCGGGTCGCGGAGCTGGACATGCACCCGCTGGACGCGGCCGCCGCCTCGGGCCTGGACCGCAAACGCACCGCCCAGGAGGAGCACGGGCTGGGCTACTGCAACATCACCAAGTGCTGTACGGAGGTCTGCCCGGAAGGCATCAAGATCACCGACAACGCCCTGATCCCGCTGAAGGAGCGGGCCGTGGACCGCACGTTCGACCCCCTGGTGTGGCTGGGGAACAAGATCCGGCGCCGTTCGGACGACGGCACGGCCTGAGCCGTCCCCATGGCGGCGGGGAGGCGGGGCGCTCCGGATGCGGGGGGAGGTACCGGCCCATAACCTCCCCCATGTGACCTCGCCGAGCAGCAGGACGCGGACCGGCACCGTCTGCGGGAGAGCCGTACGGGCCGGGCTCGCCGTCGCCGCCGCGCTGCTCGCACTCGGCGGGCCGGCGGCGGCGCCGGCCCGCGCCGAGGATCCCGTCACCCTGGCGCAGCAGGGCCAGGTCACCGACCGCGTCGGCGCCCTCGGCTCCCGCGCCCCCGCCGTGACGGCCGCCCTCGACCGGCTCTACGCCGACCGCCGGATCCAGCTCTTCGTCACCTACGTGCACGACTTCTCCGACCGCTCCCCGCAGAGCTGGGCCGACGCCACCGCCCAGAAGAACGGCCTGGGCCGGGACGACGTCCTCCTCGCCGTCGCGACCCGCGCCCGCCAGTACGCCTATTCGGCCGACGTGGACTCCGGTTTCACCGAGGAGCAGCTCGCCGCCGTCGCCCGTACGGCCATCGAGCCCGCCCTGCGCGAGAACGACTGGGCCGGCGCCGCGATCGGCGCGGCGGACGGCTACGACGCCGTCCTCGGCGGCCGGCCCGTCCCCGTCCCCGCCCTCACCCCCGGCCTGCCCGACCCCGGGGGCGGCCGGACCGGCGGCCGGGGCGGGGCCGGCGACTTCGTGGTGCCGGTGGCCGCCGTCGGCGCCGCCGGGGCGCTCGGCGTGTACGCGTACCGCCGCCGCAGGCGCGGCGCCGGCGGGGGTGCCGGGAGGGGCACCCGCACCAGCCACATCGGCTGGGACGGCGCCCGCGCCGTGCCCGCCCCGCTGCCGGAGCTCGACGCCACGGCGAAGGCCCTGCTCGTGGCCACCGACGACGCCGTCCGCACCAGCAGGGAGGAACTCGGCTTCGCCACGGCCCAGTTCGGCGACGAGGCGGTCGGGCCCTTCACCGAGGCGGTGGCGTACGCCGAGGACGAGCTGACGCACGCCTTCCGGCTGCGCCAGCAGCTGGACGACGCCGAGCCGGAGGACGACGCCACCCGGCGCCGGATGCTGGACGAGATCGTGGCCCGCTGCACGGAGGCGAACCGGCGCCTCGACGCCCGGTCGGCGGAGTTCGACCGGCTGCGGGACCTGGAGAAGAACGCCCCGCAGGCCGTTGCCACCGTCGAGGCACACTTCCGCGCGCTGACGGGGCGTACGGCGGCCGCCGGGGCGACCCTGGCCGCGCTGACGCGCCGGTACGCGGACTCCGCGTCCGCCCCGGTGGCCTCCCACCCCGCCCGGGCCGAGGACCGGCTGCTGTTCGCGTCGACCGCCCTCGGCGGGGCGCGGGCCGCGCTCGCCGCCGGGGACAACGGCCGGGCGGCCGTGCACGTACGGGCCGCCGAGGGCGCGGTGGACCAGGCGGCGACCCTCCTCGACGCGGTCGAGCGGCGGGCGCGGGAGCTGGAGGAGGCGGCCGGGAAGCTGCCGGGCGCCCTCACCGAGACGGAGGCGGACCTCGCCGACGCGCGCGGCCTGCTCAGCGGCAGCGCCGAGGGCTCCGCGACGGGGGACCTGCGCGGCCGCGTCGGCCGGGCGGAGTCCGTACTGGCCGGCGTGCGCGCGGAGCGGGAGGCCGGCCGGTACGACCCGATCGACGCGCTGCGCCGGGTCGAGGAGGCGGACGCGGCCCTCGACGAGGCCCTGGCGGGGGCCCGGGAGCAGGAGTCGGGCCGGCGGCGCGCGGCGGCGCTGCTGGAGCCGGCCCTGCTGTCGGCCCGCAGCGCGATCGGCGCCGCGTCGGACTACGTCACCACCAGCCGGGGCGCGGTCGGCAGCCCGGCCCGGACCCGGCTCGCGGAGGCGCAGCGGCACCTGGAGCGGTCGGGGGCGCTGTCCGGCCAGGACCCGGCGGGGGCGCTGGCGGAGGCGCAGCAGGCGGACTCCCTGGCCCGGCAGGCGCAGCAGCTGGCGGAGCAGGACGTGGCGGCGTACCGGAACCCGTACGCGGGCCGGCGCGCGGGCGGCGGCCGGGGCGGGGCGGTCCTGGGCGGGATCATCCTCGGCGGGATCCTCCGCGGCGGCGGCCGGGGCGGCTTCGGCACGGGCTTCGGAGGCGGGGGCGGCTTCGGCGGCGGAGGCGGCGGGCCCGGCTCGTACGGCGGCGGCGGCACCCGCGGCCGCATGGGCGGCGGAGGCCGCTTCTGATCCGGCAGCAGACGGACCGACCCCCCAGGAGGAACCCCCATGGGCAGGCAGACGATCCTCGGCCGCGTCACCCAGCTCGCGAAGGCCAACATCAACGCGCTGCTGGACCAGGCGGAGGACCCGCAGAAGATGCTCGACCAGCTGCTCCGCGACTACGCGGACAACATCTCGGAGGCCGAGCAGGCGGTGGCGACGACCCTCGGCAACCTGCGGCTGCTGGAGGCCGACCACAAGGAGGACGTGGACGCCGCCGCCGAGTGGGGCGGCAAGGCCCTCGCGGCCAGCCGCAAGGCGGACGAGCTGCGCGCGGCCGGTACGGCGGCGGACGCGGACCGGTTCGACAACCTGGCCAAGGTGGCCCTGGGCCGGCAGCTGCGGTCGGAACAGGAGGCCCGGACGGCGGAGCCGGTGATCGCCGCGCAGACGCAGGTCGTGGACCGGCTCCGGGCGGGGCTGGCCGCGATGGAGGACAAGCTGGCGGAGCTCCGGGCCAAGCGGGACGAGCTGGTGGCCCGGGCGGGGACGGCCCGGGCGCAGAACACGATGCTGGACGCGGTGGAGAGCGTCGACGTCCTGGACCCGGCGAGCGACCTGAACCGCTTCGAGGAGAAGGTCCGGCGCGAGGAGGCGATGGCGCAGGGCAGGCAGGAGCTGGCGGCTTCCTCCCTGGACGCCCAGTTCGAGTCGCTGGAGGACCTCGGCCGGGCCTCGGAGATCGAGGCCCGCCTGGCCGCCCTCAAAGCCCGGGCGGCCTGAGCCCCCTCACCCGGCCCGCTTCCCGTCTCGGACGTCGCCGCCTCACCCGTACATGCTCAGCAGCTGCTCCGCCGACAGCTCGGTGACCGCCTCGCCCGGCGCGCCGCCGGGCATCGGGAGCGGGAGCTCGAACCAGACGGTCTTGCCCCGGTGGGTGCGGCGGGTGCCCCAGCCGGCCGACAGCAGGCCGACGAGCTGGAGGCCGCGGCCGCCCTCGTCGGTGTCCCGGGCGCGGCGGCGCCTGGGCTGGGCCAGGTTGCCGTCCCAGACCTCGCACACCAGGGTCCGGTCCAGCAGCAGCCGCAGCCGGATCTCGCCCTCCCCGTACCGCAGGGCGTTGGTGACGAGCTCGCTGACCAGCAGCTCCGTGGTGTCGAGCAGCCCTTCCAGGCCCCACGCGGGCAGCTTCGCTCGGGCCAGCTCGCGGGCCCGGCCCACGGAGCGGGCCTCGCGCGGCAGCTGCCAGTCGCCGACGGCGTCCACGGGCAGCCCCTGCACCCGCGCCATCAGCAGCGCGATGTCGTCCTCGCCGTGCCGGGTGTGGAGGGTGTCCAGGACGTGGTCGCAGACCTCCTCCAGCGGGCGGGACGGATCGGCGAGCGCCCCGCGCAGCCCGCGCAGGCCCTCCTCCAGGGGGTGGTCGCGGGATTCGACGAGGCCGTCGGTGTAGAGGGCGAGCAGGGCCCCCTCGGGCAGTTCGACCTCGACCTCCTCGAAGGGTTCGCCGCCCACGCCCAGGGGCATCCCGGTCGGGATCTCCAGCAGGAGTCCGGGGCGCGGTGCGGCGCCGTCCTCGGCGGGTTCGACCAGCACGGGCGGCATGTGGCCGGCGTTGGCGATGGTGCAGCGGCGGGTCACCGGGTCGTAGACGGCGTACACGCAGGTGGCGAGGTAGACCTCGGAACGGTCCGCGTCGCGGGAGTGCAGGGCGGCGCGCGAGGCCTGCTGCGCGCCGCCGGGGGCGCCGAGCCCGCGCGCGACCTCGTCGAGGGCGCTG
Organism: Streptomyces sp. NPDC048352; assembly: GCF_040651895.1. NCBI lineage: Bacteria > Bacillati > Actinomycetota > Actinomycetes > Kitasatosporales > Streptomycetaceae > Streptomyces > Streptomyces sp. NPDC048352. The sequence goes on along the minus strand of NZ_JBEZKZ010000006.1, from coordinate 138,377 downwards.
AGCACCTCGGCCGGCTCCAGGTCCAGCAGGGCGAGGGTGCGCACGGCGGTGCGCAGTTCGCCCATGGCGACGGCGGCCCGCAGCCCGCGGCCCATGACGTCGCCGACGACCAGCGCGGTGCGGTGGCCGGGCAGTTCGATGACGTCGAACCAGTCGCCGCCGACCTCGGTGGCGGCGTTGCCCGGCAGGTACCGGCAGGCGATGTCCAGTCCGGCCGCCTCCGGGTCGCCGGGGGGCAGCAGGCTGCGCTGGAGGATCAGCGCCCGTTCGTGCTCGCGCCGGTAGAGGCGGGCGTTGTCGATGCACACGGCGGCCCGTGCGGCCAGTTCCACGGCGACGGCCCGGTCGCGCTCGCCGAAGGGCTCGCTGCCCTTCGTACGGGAGAACTGGGCGAGGCCGACCACGGTGTCGTGGGCGACCATCGGGACGATCAGGGTGGACTGGACGAGGTCGTCCGGGCCGCCGCCCGCGACGAGCCGGGGGCGTGCCGTGCGCAGGGCCAGCGCCCCGGGGGAGGCGGCCGGGTAGCGGTGGGTCTCCCCCACGGAGACCGGCGCGCCGGGCCCGGACAGCGGCGCGTCGGACACGGCGGAGGCGAAGGCCACCCGGCGCAGCGGCGCGGAGGGGGCGCGCCGGGCCCCCTGCCCGGGCAGCGAGGGCACCCCGGGTCCCTGCGGGCGGGCGGGCCGGTCGTCGTCGCCGAGCAGCAGCCCCTGGTAGAGGTCGACGGCGGCCAGGTCGCAGAAGCCGGGGACGGTGACGTCGAGGAGTTCGCGGGCGGTGGTCTCCAGGTCGAGGGAGTTGCCGATGCGGTGCCCGGCCTCGTTGAGCAGGGCGAGGTTGCGGCGGACGCCGGCGGCCTCGCGGGCGGCGAGGTGGCGGCGGGTGACGTCGGTCCCGAGGCCGGCGATGCCGATGGGGCTGCCGGTGCCGTCGTGCACCCGGTAGAGGTTGATGGACCAGTGCCGGTCGTCGCGGCTGCGGGGGGTGGCTCCGGTGATCCGCAGGTCGGTGACGGACTCGCCGGTCTCCAGGACCCGGCGCAGGGCTTCGGCCATGCGGTCGGCCTCGTGGGGAGGCAGGTAGTCGTGCACGGTCCGGCCGCGGTGCTCCTCGGCCGCTCCGCCGAAGACGGTCGCGAAGCGGCGGTTGGCGCGCTGCACCGTGAGGTCGGTGCCGAACAGCAGGAACCCGAAGGGGGATTGGCCGAATATGGCCTGGGAGGCGGCGAGGTCGGATTCGATGCGCCGCAGCGCGCGTACGTCCACGACGACGCACAGCGCGGCCCGCTCGGCGCTCTCGGTCAGGGTCGGCATCACATAGATCTCGGCCACGCCCCGGGCCCCGTTCCCGCCCGGGACCCGGAAGGGGACCAGGCCGGTCCATTCCTTGCCGTCGAGGATCTCGGCGACCTTGCGGTGGCCGTCCTCGCGCAGCTCGGGGGGCATGAAGGCGTCGACCGGGTCGCGCCCCACCGCCTGCGCGGCGCCGAGCCCGAACAGCTCCTCGGCGCGCAGGCTCCACTGGTCGATCAGCCCCTCAGGGCCGATCGAGAAGGAGGCCACCTTGATGTAGTCGTATATCGAGCCAGGCGGACTGCTGTGCCACAGGGAGTCGTGCATAGGCTCCCCGGGCACCCGGGCCTGATGTGTCTGCGCAGGTATCTCGCTCACGCGACCGTCCCCTCCAGCTCACCGCAACCGGACCGGCCATGACCGAAGTATTCAGCACCACGGCCCCGTACGGCACGGCGTTCACGATCACAAAAGGGTCCCGTTGTTTTCCGGCCACGTCCGGCGGTCTTCCCGGACGCTGCCCGGGAGACCCCTGCCGCCCTTACGTGTGCCCCTTCTCCTTGTTACTCACCAGGAAGAGCCAACTCGAACCACACGGTCTTGCCCGATTTCCCGTGGCGGGTCCCCCAGCGGCGTGCGGAGACGGCGACCAGGTGCAGTCCGCGCCCGCCCTCGTCGTCGGGCGCGGCGACGCGCTCGCGGGGTGGATCCGGAAGCGGATCGGAGACCTCCACGAGCAGGGCCGGCCCGCCGGCCAGGTCGGGCGCGGCCGGATTGCGGCGGACCAGGCGGACCCCGATGGGGCCGGAGGCGTAGCGCAGGGAGTTGGTGACCAGCTCGCTGACCAGCAGGACGGTCACGTCACCGACGGAGTCCAGGCCCCAGGAGCGCAGGGTGCCGCGCACGGCGTGGCGTGCGGTGCGGACGGCACCGGGCTCGGCGGGGAAGGCCCACTCGGCGCATTCACCGTCTGTGTCGATCACGCCGATCACTTCCCGGGCCACCAGCGACCCCAGTCCGGTTCGTCGGGGACGAAAGGGGGACGAGATAGGGACTAATAGCGACATACCCGATATTCGGGACGCTGTACCACCCGATCCCCCGCGCACCGGCGCACTGTGGCGCGGACGGCCTAGAACGAGAGCCTCACGCGCCCCGGTGCGCCCCGCCGTGCGACTCGGTGCCCACCCCGGTGCCCACTCCGGCGCGCAGCCGGCGCCCGGCCTCCGCGACGGCGGGCCGGTCCTGGTCGAGCCAGTCCACCGAGTCCAGTTCGTGCGGGGCGAGCCAGCGCAGTTCGTCGTGGTCCTCCAGCGGGGCGGGCTCTCCCGAGACCAGCCGGGCGGTCCACACGTGCAGGACCAGGCCGGGCCGCAGCGGCCACTCCCCCGGGATCCGCTCCAGCGCCTCGGTCTCGACGCCGAGTTCCTCGCGCAGTTCGCGCACCAGCGCCTGCGGCACGCTCTCGCCCGGCTCGGTCTTCCCGCCGGGGAGCTCCCACCGGCCGGCCAGCTCGGGCGGCGCGCTGCGCCGGGCGGCCAGCAGGCGCCCGTCACGACAGAGGGCTCCGCCCACGACCACGCGTACAGTCATGGACGGAGCCTATGCCAGCACCTTCAGCCGGTCAGTTGGTGGTGGCGGTCTGGCTTTCCTGTCCGATCCGCTCGACCCAGTAGAGCTGCTTGTGTCCTTGGCCGTCGAGACTGTCGGCGACCTTCTGGGCCTCGGCCCGGGAGGGGTAGCGGCCCACCCGGTAGCGGTTGCCGTTGTCGTCCTGACGTATGACCAGCCATGGAAGCAGGGCACCGCTGTCGGTCATCGCGCTCCACCCTCCGCCGCTGTACCTGCCCAGGAAACCGCATTGCGCATATGCCTGAGCTTACGCCCGACCTTTACGGAGCGGATACGGTTTTTCACGAAGAGGTACCTGGGGGGCGTACGCATCCGGCCAGGCGTACGAGCGGGCCGTGCGCGCCGGTGCGAAGCCGGCGCACGGCGCCCGTCCGCGGGTGGGCGGCGGGTCGGCCGCCGGACCCGCCGCGCGGAGCCGGATCGAACACGGGTCCGGAGCCCGCCCCGGACCCGTGCGATACGACCGAAAAGACCGTCCGCCGACGGGCCGGGCGGGCGGGGCTACCGGACCGGCAGGTGGTAGGAGAGGCGGTAGCGGTCCGCCGGGACGACCACGTCCGCGGTCTCCACCGCGCGCCCGGAGGCGAAGTACGTACGGCTCACCACCAGGACCACGTGCCCCGGGACCCCGCCCAGCGCGAGGATCTCCTCGGCCAGGCCCGGCCGCGCCCCGACCTCCTCCACCACGTTGTCCACGACCACGTCGATGGCCGCCATCCGGTCCACCACGCCGGAGCCCCCCAGCGGCCCTTCCTCCGGCAGCATCACGGGCGTGCGGCCGGTGACGGCGAGGGGCTCCCAGGAGGTGGAGAGCATCATCGCCTCCCCCGCGTCCCGGAAGACGTAGCGGGTGCGCATCACGCGGTCGCCCGGCTCGATGCCCAGCCGCTCCGCGATGGCGGCCGGTGCGGCCGCCTGCTCGCTGCTGGACTCCCACGTCCCGCGCGCTCCCGCGTCCGCCTGCTCCTGGCGGAAGGGGGTGGAGGCTCCGGCCGTGCGGTAGCCGGAGCGGGCGACCCGCCGCGGCACGGGCTGCTCGCGGACGTAGGTCCCGGAGCCGGAGCGGCCCTCGACCAGGCCCTCCGCCATGAGGACCTTGCGCGCCTCCAGCGCCACCGTGTCGGAGACCCCGTACTCCTCGCGGATCCGCGCCTGGGAAGGGAGCCGGGCGTGCGGGGGCAGGGACCCATCGACGATCTTCCGTCGCAGATCCCCGGCGACGCGCAGATAGGCCGGCTGCTCACCGAAAGTCACGAGCCACTCCCATCAGGTTGACAGACAGCTACACCCTGGCAACCGACGGTTGAGCTGCGCAAGCACGGGCCAGGGTTTCACTCGATGTGATGAACCCAGGTCACTCAAACCCCTTACCGCGCGTTACCCACGGGACCACCGGACCGACTCCGCCGAAGGGCCCCGACCGGCCCCCGCCCCCGGGCCGCCCGGGCCCGACGACAGCCACTCGGGGACCGTCGTGGAGAGCCCGTAGGCACCCCGCAGCGCCTTCTCCGTGTCCACCGTCAGCGCCGCCAGCGCCGCGTCCCACGCCCGCTGGAAGTCGGCCGGCCGGACCGCCCGGGACGCCCGCTGCCACTCCTTGCGCGCGGCCGCGACCTCCCCCAGCTGCGCCCGCACCGAGGCTCCCGCGCCCTCCCGCGAGGACGCGCCCTGGAGCGTCCGCTCCTCCGCCGCCAGCGCCTCGTCGACCTCCCGCGCCCAGGTGCGGTGCTCGGACAGCGCCTCCCCGACGTCCCGGCCGGGGGCGCGCCCCAGCGCCTGGTCGGCGGCGTTCAGCGCGCCCAGCAGGGCCACCTGGTCCGGCGTCAGCATGCCCGCGTCCTTGCGCAGACTGCCCCGGTGCTCCTGCGTCGACGTGCCGATCAGGCACAGCAGCCGCCGGTCGCCGCTCTGCCAGCTCTCCTCGGAGGGGGAGAAGTAGAACATCTCCGCGTAGGCGGGCAGCGCCCAGGTGTCCATCGCGTACGCGTCCTGCGCCTTCCAGCAGGTGTCCGTGGCGGTCTCCTTGAGCTTCCCCGGGGCGGGGAAGCCGCCGGGGCCGAGCAGGGTCGTGGAGGTCACCTCGGCGTCGTGCACCTGGTCGCAGCCGACCCGGTAGGTGAAGCGGGCCTCGTCCAGCAGGTCACCGCCGGGGACGTTGAAGCAGTCGCCCGGCCGCAGGTCGTCCATCGCCGTCAGCCGGCCCTCGACGCGCTCGGTCGCCCGCGGCCCGTCCAGCCGGCCCAGGAAGGCCCCCGCGTACCGCGCGGCGCCCGCCGCAAACACGCCGGTCATCAGGACGGAGACCACCAGGCCCACGACGGCCAGGGCCCGGCCCCGCTCCCGCTTGCGCGCGATCTGCACCAGCGCCACGACGGCGAAGACGATCCCGAGCGGCGGGAAGCACAGCAGCCCGACCAGCAGGGAGGCCAGGGCGAAGCCGTTGAGCGCGGGCGGGTGCCCGGTCCCGGGCGGCCCCCACCCCGGCGGCGGTGACGGCGGCGGCCAGGAGTGGCCGGGGCCGGCGGCGGGCTGCTGCGGGGGCGGTGTGCTCACAGAATGAACTGCTCCATCACGGGGGCGCGAACGAATGCGCGAAATAGTACGCAGCGGGGGCGGCCGAGTGGTCGGTCGCCCCCGCGTTCATCGCGCGATCCAGCCTGTCATCGCGCCCCTCGCCACCCGGTCGCCCGGGCGGAGGACTTGGGCTCCGGAAACCGGTGCCGGCCGCGTCAGAACTGCAGCGCCCAGGAGTCGATCTTGCCGGTGTCCAGGTTCGCGTTGTCGTTCACCCGCAGCTTCCACACCCCGTTGGCCACCTCGGACGAGGCGTTCACCGTGTAGGTCCTGATGATGTTGTCGGCGCTGCCGCCGCTGCGGTTGTGGAGGTTGTAGAGGGTGCCGTCGGGGGCGACGAGGTCGACCTTCAGGTCTCCGATGTAGGTGTGCTTGATGTCGACCGCGACGGTCAGCGCCGCCGGGGCGTTGCCGGAGATGCCGCTGACGGTGACCGGCGACTCGACGGTGGAGTTGTCGTTGACCGCGTAGTCGGCGGTGTTCTCGAACCGGGTGCCCGGGTTCGGCGGCGTGGTGCCCGTGCCCACGTTCAGCAGGCGGTTGGGAGAGCCGGTGCCGGGGCCGGTCACCACGTTGGGGGTGGCCGCCGCGACCAGGCCGTCGCGGACCTGCGCCGGGGTGGCGGCCGGGTTCTGCGAGAGGTAGAGGGCCGCCGCGCCGACGACGTGCGGGGTGGCCATCGAGGTGCCGGAGATGGTGTTCGTCGCGGTGTCGCCGGTGCCCCACGAGGAGGTGATGGAGGAGCCCGGGGCGAAGATGTCGAGGATGCTGCCGTAGTTGGAGTAGCTCGCCTTGGCGTCGGCGCTGGTGGTGGCGCCGACCGTGATGGCCTCGGCGACGCGCGCCGGGGACTTGGTGGAGGCGTCGGTGGACTCGTTGCCGGCGGCGACGCCGTAGGTGATGCCGGCGGCTATGGAGTTGCGTACGGCGGTGTCGAGCGCGGAGTCCGCGCCGCCGCCGAGCGACATGTTGGCCACGGCGGGCTTGACGGCGTTGCGGGTCACCCAGTCGATGCCGGCCACGACCTGGGCGGTCGTACCGGAGCCGTTGTTGTCGAGGACGCGCACGCCGACGATCTTCGCCTTCTTGGCGACGCCGTACGCGCCGCCCGCCACGGTGCCGGCGACGTGGGTGCCGTGGCCGTGGCCGTCCTGGGCGGTGTTGTCGTTGTCGACGGCGTCGTAGCCGTAGGAGGCGCGGCCCCCCAGGTCCTGGTGCGTGATGCGGACGCCGGTGTCGATGATGTACGCGGTGACGCCCTCGCCGGCCTTGTCCGGGTAGGTGTAGCTCTGGTCCAGCGGCAGGGCCCGCTGGTCGATGCGGTCCAGGCCCCAGGACGGCGGGCTGGGCTGGGTGGCGTCGACGGTGAAGGTCCGGTTCTGCACCACCGACTGCACGGCCGGGTCGGCGGCGAGTCTCGCGGCCTGCGCCTCGGAGACCTCGACGGCGTAGCCGTTGAGGGCGGCGCTGTAGGTCCGCTCGATCTTCGCTTCGTACCGCTTCGCGACGGCCTTGCCGCTGTCGGAGGTGGAGCGGGCGGCGGAGTCCTTCAGGGTCACGATGTAGCTGCCGGGGACGGCCCCGGCCACGCCGGCGTTCTCGATGACGCCCCGCGGGCCGCCGTCGGCCGCCGAGGCGGGCAAAGCGGCGGCCGCGCCGAGCGCGAGGGCGGCGACGGCGGTCGCGCTGATGCCGGCGATCCTCCGGCGGGTGTGACGCATCACGGACATGTGGGGGGCCTCTCGTAGGGGGTGGACCGGGCGCCGCGCGGTGGTGCGCGGACATGCGGAAAATCCCTGGTGCAGGCATGTTCATGACAACGAATTCCGCCCCGGGGGGCCGTCGTCTCCGAAAGGTTGACCCAGCTGTGCGGCATCCCACAAGAGCCCAACGGACGCGTAACATCCGTGCCATACAACGGCCATGAACGAGCAAAGGTGCTCAGCACATGACGCACGCACTTCCTGGTTACGTCTGTCCCGAGGACGGCACGCGCGCGGACGTGCGGACCGCCCCGTGGTGCTGCCCCCTCTGCGGCGGGCCCTGGGACCTCGACTTCGCGCCCGATCCGGCCACGGCGCTCGAACCGGCGGCGGGACCCCACTCGCTGTGGCGATACGCGGCCGCGCTGCCCCTGCCGGGGGCGTTCTCGGTGACGCTGTCGGAGGGGCACACCCCGCTGGTGCCGCTCACCGAGCGGATTCACGCCAAGCTCGACTTCCTGATGCCGACGCTGTCCTTCAAGGACCGGGGCGCGGTCATGCTCGCCGAGCTGGCGCGGCGGCTGGCACCGGAGCGGGTGGTGGCGGACAGCAGCGGCAACGCGGGAACCTCCGTGGCGGCGTACTGCGCGCGGGCCGGGCTGAGTTGTGAAGTTTTCGTGCCGGAGGGCACCTCGGAGAAGAAGACCGAACAGATGCGGGCGCACAAAGCGGCCGTACGCGTCGTCCCGGGCGGACGCGAGGCCACCGCGCGGGCCGCGCGGGCCGCGGCGGACGAGCCGGGGGTCTTCTACGCCAGCCACGTCTTCAACCCGTACTTCCTGCACGGCACCAAGACGTACGTGTACGAGATCTGGGAGGCGCTCGGCGGCCGGCTGCCGGAGGCGCTGGTCGTACCCGTCGGCAACGGCACCCTGCTGCTGGGCGCCGCGCTGGCGGTGGAGGAGCTGGCCCGGCGGGGGGTGCGGCCGCCGGCGCTGATCGGAGTGCAGGCCGAGGCGGTCGCCCCGCTGGCGCAGGCGTTCGCGGCGGGCGCGGAGGACGCCGGGGCGGTACCCCAGCTCCCCACCCTGGCGGAGGGCATCGCGATCCCGGCCCCGCCGCGGGCCCGCCAGATCCTGGCGGCGGTGCGGAAGTCGGGCGGCACGTTCCTGACGGTCCCCGACGACCGGCTGCGCGAGGCCCAGCGCGACCTGGCCCGGCGGGGCCTGTTCGTGGAACCGACGGCGGCCGCGTGCTGGGCGGCGGTGTCCCCGACCGCCCCCGACGACCCCCTCCAGGGCCGCACGGCGGTCATCCCCCTGTGCGGCGCGGGCGCCAAGACGGGCCTCCCCCCGTCCTGACCCCCGAGCCGGGCCGTCCCCGGCGGAAAAGTGCCAGCGCCGGCCCGGGCGGTCTGCTCAACTGGGGCCATGACCAGCACCCTTGACCGTGCCGCGCAGGCCGCCGCCTTCGCCGCCCTGCACACCCCCGCCGCCCCCCTCGCCCTCGCCAACGCCTGGGACGTCGCCAGTGCCCGTCTCGTCGAGGCCGCCGGGGGTGCCGCCGTCGCCACCACCAGTGCCGGGGTCGCCTGGTCGCTCGGCGCGCCCGACGGGGACGCCCTCGCGCGCGACCGCGCCCTGGACCTGATCGCCCGGGTGGCCTCCGCCGTCTCCGTGCCCGTCACCGCCGACATCGAGGGCGGCTTCGCCGCCGACGCCGCCGGGGTCGGCGAGACCGTGGCCGGGGTCCTGGCCGCCGGCGCGGTCGGCATCAACATCGAGGACGGCGACCGCGCCCCCGCCGAGCACGCGGAGCGCCTGGCCGCGGCGCGCGCCGCCGCCGACGCGGCCGGGGTGCCGCTGTACATCAACGCCCGCGTGGACACGTACCTCTTCGGCTTCGGCGAGAGCGGCACCCGCCTCGACGAGACCCTCGCCCGCGCCGCCGCCTACCTAGCCGCCGGCGCCACCGGCGTCTTCGTGCCCGGCGTCACCGACCCGGCGACGGTCGCGGAACTCGCCAAGGGCATCGACGCCCCGCTCAACGTCCTGGTCGGCCCCGGCGCCCCCTCCGTCGCCGAGCTCGGCGCGCTCGGCGCGGCCCGCGTCAGTCTCGGCTCCTGGGTCGCCGAGGCCGCGTACGCCGTCGCCCGCCGCGCCACCGAGGAGCTCCTGGCCGGCGGTACGTACGGCGCCCTCGCCGGCTCCCTGCCCTACGGCGAGCTGAACGCCCTGCTCAAGGGGTGAGATATCGAGAAGCGTGCATGAGGCAACGACCGTAGGATCCGGATCATGAGCAGCATGGTCACGCCCCCCGCGCCCCCGGCCTCCGCGGTCCGCCGTACGGACGGCGCCGTGTGGACCGCCCTCGCGCTCGTGTACGTCGTCTGGGGCTCGACCTACCTCGGCATCCGGATCGTCGTCCAGACCATGCCGCCGTTCCTCTCCGCCGGAGCCCGCTTCATCACCGCCGGCCTGGTGCTGGCCGGGATCGTCGCCTGGCGGTACGGGCCGGCCGCGCTCAGGGCCACCCGGGCGCAGGCCGGCTCGGCGGTCCTGGTCGGTCTGCTGCTGGTCCTGGGCGGCAACGGCCTGGTGGTGCTGGCCGAGACCTCCGTGCCGTCCGGGCTGGCCGCACTGCTGGTGGCGGCGGTGCCGATGTGGGTGGTGGTGCTGCGGGCGGCCACCGGGGACCGGCCGCCGCTGCGCACCCTGGCCGGGGTGCTCGTGGGCCTGGCGGGGCTGGCGGTGCTGACCAGCCCCGGGCTCAGCGGTGAGGTCCACCTGGGCGGGCTGCTGCTGGTGGTCGGGGCTTCGGTGCTGTGGTCGCTGGGCTCGTTCTCGGCGTCGCGGCTGGACCTGCCGGCCAATCCCTTCACGGGCTCCGCGTACCAGATGCTCGCGGGCGGGGCCGGCGGGGTGGTGGTGGGGCTGCTGCGCGGCGAGCAGCGCGGCCTGGACGTGGGCGCCTTCTCCACCGCCTCGTGGGTGGCCCTGGGCTACCTCGTGCTGATCGGGTCGGTCGTCGGCTTCACCGCGTACGCCTGGCTGCTCCAGTCGGCGCCGCTGTCGCTGGTGGCCACGTACGCGTACGTCAATCCGGTCGTCGCCGTCGCGCTCGGGGCGCTGGTCCTGGACGAGGCGCTGACCCTGCCGATCGTGGTGGGCGGCGCGGTGGTGGTCGCCGCGGTGGGCGTGATCGTCAGTACGGAACGCCGCACGTGAGCGGGGGCGGGGCTCAGCCCTTCGCGGCCCGCTCGTAGAGGGCCTTGGCCTTCTCGTCGTAGAGCGCGGCCGTGGAGTCCACGTCCGTCTCCCCGCCGCTCAGGACCCCGATCAGACGGCCCGGCTGGCCCGTGCCGCCGCGGTCGGCGATCCAGGGGCTGCCGCTGGTGCCCGTCCAGAAGCCCGAGCAGTTGATGTAGAGCATGTCGGGGTCGTCGAGGTCGTGGCGGCTCTGGGTGGTGCAGGAGACGGGCTTGTTCTGCGGGTTGTGCTCGGACTCCGGGTAGCCGATGACGGTGACCTCCCGCTCGTACCCGGAGGTCCAGTCGGGGGCGGGCGCCTCGCCCCTGCCGACGGCCTCCTGGACGCTGCGGCCGTCCTCGTCCGGCTCGATGGTGAGGAAGGCGAAGTCGGCGGTCTCGTCGCCCCACTTCGTCCAGCGTTCGTCCACGTGGACCGAGCGGACCTTCCACACCCCGAGGGGCTGGGTGCCCGAGCCCTCCCCGGAGAAGGCGGGCGCGAAGGAGAGCTCGCCGATGGCGAGGCCGTCGTGGGCGACCTCGCCCGGCACTCCGTCCTCGCCGGCCGGGGCGACGCAGTGCGCGGCGGTCGCGACGACGTTGCCCCGGGGGCTGTCGACCACGCTCGCCGTGCACCAGTGCTCCCCGCCGGCCATGAGCACGCCGACGGTGGGGAAGGGGTGCACCGGCTGCTCACCGGACGCGCCGAGGAGCACGACGGCACACGCCGCCACGATCCCCGTGGCGGCGGCCGCCGCCGAGGCCCCCTTCACCACCGGGCTCACCGCACGGCGGGGTCGGGTGTCGGGCCCTGCATCACCTTGCTGATCCACTCCAGGGAGCCCTCCCTCATACCGCGTACGTACGACTTCCCGTTGTGCTCACCATCCTGGATCACCTGGAGCCGGGTGTGCACGGGGCCCCTGCCGTACTCGCGCATGAACCGCTCGGCCAGCTCGCGGCCGCTCTCCTTGGTGCCGATCTGGAAGTTGACGTAGACCTCCGGACCGCCCTCCTCGATCAGCTTCGCGGCGAGCTTCTCGGGGTTGTTCTCGTCCATGGCCTGCCGGTTCCCCTTCCACAGCGGGGAGTCGGGGACGATGTCGACTCCGCTGGCGATGACCGCCTTGAAGCGCTCGGGGTACTTCAGCACGTGCTTGAAGGCGCCGAAACCGCCCGAGGAGGAGCCCATGAAAGCCCAGCCGTCGCGGGAGGTGAAGGTGCGGAAATTGGCCTTCGTGAAATCCGGGACGTCATCGGCCATCCAGGTGCCCATCTTGGGCTGGCCGGGGATGTCGGACCCGTCGAAGTGGTGCTTGGTGTCGGCGTTGATCACCGGCATGACGAGGATGAAGGGCAGGCTGGTGCCCGCCTTGACCCCGTCGATCACCGCCTGCTGGAGCCCGAGGCCCGGGCCGGTGCCCCAGTAGTTGCGGGGGTAGCCGCGGCCGCCGGGCAGGGAGATCAGCACCGGGAAGCCGCTCTTGGCGTACCTCGGTTCGTCGTACTCCTTGGGCACCCACACCCACACGTCGCCCGTGAAGCCGGACTTCCTGCCGGTCAGGGTGGTCATGGCGATCTGCGTGCCGTCCGGGAGCCGGCTCGTGCGCACGAAATCGGCCTTCGGGCCGGTGGGCATCAGCACGCCCGGGCGGATCTCCTCGGCGGCCGCCGACTCCTCCATCGTGTTGAAGGAGACCGGATCCCCCGTGTCCGAGAAGAGGCCGGCCTCGTACGCCGCGCCGCCCCCGGCGGCGAGGGCGAGGGCGAGTCCGCCGCCGATCAGGAACCGGCGCCGTCGCGGGCGCCGGGGGCGACGGCCGCCCTTGGTCGTGGGGCCGCCGTCGCCTTGGTGGTCATACTGCACGGATTCGTTCCCGTTCCTTCTCCGGCGCCCTGGTTGGGCGCGGGTCGGACCGATTGGTCCCCCTTGACACCTGTACAGAGGTGTGAACGACCGTATGGGTTGCTCGGGAGCGGGGCGACGTGGCGAGGGCCACGTGGCGCAGTCCCCCTGGGCGTCCGGCCTGCGGGAACGGGAGCGGTTCGAACGTACGGGGCCCGGGTGGGGCCCGCCGTGGGGTCAGCCGGTCAGCCCGCTTCGGGCCTGGGGCCCTTCAGGACCTTGCTGACCCACTCCAGCGAGCCCTCCTTCATGCCGCGCACGTAGTGCCAGCCGTTGTGCTCGCCGTTCTGGATGTCGCGGATGGTCGTCTTGACCGGGCCCTTGCCGTACTGCTGCACGAACTTCGCCATCCGGTCCTTGCCGGTCTCCTTCGTGCCGACCTGGAAGTTGATGTAGACCTCCGGGCCGCCCGTCCTGATCAGCTGGTCCGCGAGCTTCTCGGGGTTGTTGGCGTCCATCTCTGCCTGGTGGCCCTTCCAGAGCGGGGAGTCGGGGGTGATCTCGCCGCCGCTGGCGATCACGGCCTTGAACCTGTCCGGGTGCTGCAGGAGCGTCTTCATGCCGACGAAGGCGCCGGAGGAGGAGCCCATGAAGGCCCAGCCGTCGCGGGACTTGTACGTACGGAAGTTCGCGCGGGCGAAGTCCGGGACGTCCTCCGCGATCCAGGTGCCCATCTTGGGCTGGCCGGGTATGTCGGCGCCGTCGTAGTAGTACTTGTTGTCCGGGTTGAGCACCGGCATGACCAGGATGAACGGCAGGCTGGTCCCGGCCTGGACGCCCTCGCTGACGGCCTTCTGCAGGCCGAGGCTGCGGTCGGCCCAGTAGTTGGTCGGGAAGCCGTTGCCGCCGGGGAGGGCTATGAGGACCGGGAAGGCGCTCTTGGCGTACTTCGGGTCGTCGTACTCCTTGGGAGCCCATACCCAGACGTCGCCCTCGAAGCCCGACTTCGCGCCCGTCAGGCGGGTCTTGGCGATGACCGTGCCGTCGTCGAGCTTGGCGGTCTGCTTGAAGTCGGACTTCGGGCCCGCGGGCATCTGCACGTCCGGGTCGCCGCTGGGCTTGGGCGGGGCCGGGGGCTCCGCCTTCTTCGCCCCGCTGCCGGAGGCCGCCCCGGCGCCGCCGTCCGTACCGGCGGGCGGGCGGGGCTTGCCGAAGCTGACGGCTTCGCCGTTGCCGGAGAACCAGTCGTTCCGGTAGGCGGCGAAGCCACCGCCGCCGAGGAGCAGGGCGCAGGCGACGCCCGCAGCGGTCCAGATCGCGCGCCGTGACTTCCTGCGGCCCTGCGCCCGCTCTGGCTCGCGCTCGGGCTCGTGGCCGGACGACTGCTGCGGGTACTGGTGCACGGGCTTCGCTCCGAACGGTCGGGACTGCCCCGGGCGGGGCAGGGCGGGGGGACGTCCCCCTGGTGACGATGCGCCGCGCCCGCGAAAAGTTCCAAATCCTTGCAAAAACGCGGCCGGAACGTCAGGTTTCCCGGGGCTCACTTCAGGGGGTCGAGCACCTCCGCGCAGCGGCCCAGCAGCTCGGTGAGCTGGGCCCGCTCCTCCGCCGAGAAGGCGGCGGCCAGGGCCCTCTCCACCCGGACGGCGCCGGCGTCGGCCAGCTCCATGGCGGCGCGGCCCTCCGGGGTGAGCCGGGTCTCCAGCACGTTGCGGTGCCATTCGTGGGGGGTCCGCTCGATGAACCCGCGCTCCTGGAGGTTCCTCAGCACGGTGTTCATGGTGGGCGGCGTGACCCCGCACAGCCGGGCGAGGGCGGCGGCGGAGATGCCCGGCTTCTCGGCGAGCCAGAGCAGGGCCGCGTACTGCGGAACCGTTACTGCGGCCGGCTTGCACGCGGTGTTCTTGGCCGCGAGCAGGGCCTGCTCGGCGCGCTTGATGTGCGCGCCGATGCGCTCCTCAAGGGGCATGGACGTCATTGCGGCATCCTACGACCCTTGTTAAGCATTAGAACTCTAACTATCCTTCCGGTTCATTCACTCGAAAGGGTCCACCCATGCGGAAGCTGTCTCATGCCCTCGTCGCCGCCACCGCCGTCGCCCTGACCGCGGCCCTCACCACGGGCGCCGCCCCGGCGCCGCCGCCCCCGGTGTCCACGGCCTTCACCCTCCCCGGCTCGAAGGTCTACCCCGAGGGCATAGCCGCGGACTCCCGTACGGGCACGGTGTACGTCGGCTCGTACGCGGACGGCACCGTGTACCGCGCCCGGGCGGGGGCCCGTACCGCCGAGGTCTTCCTCCCGGCCGGCACCGACGGCCGGCACACCGCGAACGGCCTGCGCGTGGACGACCGGGGCCGCCTGTGGGTGACCGACTCCACGGCCGGGGTCGCGGTGTACGACGCGGCGACCGGCGCCCGCCTGGCCCACTTCGAGGCCCCGGCGGGCACACCGCACTTCATCAACGACCTGACCATCACCCCGGACGGCACCGCCTACCTGACGGACAGCGTCCGCGCGGTGATCTACCGCGTCACCCCCGGGCAGCTGCGCGCGGGCTCCGGGCCCCTGACGGTGGCCCACGACCTGAGCGGGCACGTCACCCCGCCGCCGCCGGGCCGGTTCACGCTCAACGGCATCACCTCCGACCGGGCGGGCCGCTACCTGCTGGCGGTCGACATGACCGCGGGCGAACTGCACCGCGTCGACCTGCGCACCGGCGCCCTGAGCCGGGTCACCCTGACCGGCGGCGACCTGAAGGCCGCCGACGGCCTCCAGCTCTCCGCGACCGGCGTCCTGCGGGCGGCCCACAACACCAGCAACACCCTGACCCGCTGGCAGCTGACCCCCGACGGCACCCGCGCCCGCCTGACCCGCACCCTCACGGACGGCTCGCTCCAGATCCCCACCACCCTGGCGCACCTCCCGGGCCGCACCCTGGTGGTCCGATCCCAGTTCGACAAGGGCGGCCCCATCACCCCCTCCACGGGCACCCCGACCACCTTCACGGTGGCCGCGGTCCGGGGCCTGTGACAGCACGCGGGCGCCGGAGTCCGGCGCCCGGCGCCCGGTGCCCGGTGCCCTTCGGGACGCGGGCCGTCAGAGCCCCGTCAGGTGCTCGGGGCGGACCGGCGTCCTGTTCAGCTCCAGCCCGGTCGCCGCGCGGATCGCCGCGAGGACGGCCGGGGTCGACGACAGGGTCGGGGCCTCGCCGATGCCGCGCACTCCATACGGCGCGCGGGGGTCGGCCAGTTCCAGGTAGTCGACCGGGATCGTCGGGGTGTCGAGGATCGTCGGGAGCAGGTAGTCCGTGAAGGAGGGGTTGCGCACCTTCGCGGTCTCCGGGTCCACGATGATCTCCTCCATCACCGCGACGCCCAGGCCCTGGACGGTGCCGCCCTGGATCTGGCCGACGACCGACAGCGGGTTGAGCGCCTTGCCCACGTCCTGGGCGACGGCCAGTTCGACGACCTTGACCAGGCCCAGCTCGGTGTCCACCTCCACCACCGCGCGATGCGCGGCGAAGGAGTACTGGACGTGGCCGTCGCCCTGACCGGTGACCGGGTCGAACGGCTCGGTGGGGCGGTGGCGCCACTCGGCCTCGATCTCCACGGCCTCGTCCTCGAGGACGTCCACCAGGTCGGCGATCACCTCGCCGTCGCCGGTGACGACCTTGCCGCCATCCAGGCGCAGTTCGGCGGTGTCCCACGCCCGGTGGTACGGCCCGAACCTGCGCCGGCCGATCTCCAGGACCTTCTCTCGGACGAGTTCGCAGGAGTTCTTCACCGCACCGCCGGTCATGTACGTCTGGCGGGCCGCGGAGGTCGAACCGGCCGACCCCACCCGGGTGTCGGCCGGGTGGATGGTGACCCGCTGGACGCCCAGCTCGGTGCGGGCGATCTGCGCGTGGACGGTGACGCCGCCCTGGCCGACCTCCGCCGCCGCGGTGTGGACCATCGCGACCGGCTCACCGCCGATGACCTCCAGGCGCACCTTGGCGGTGGAGTAGTCGTCGAAGCCCTCGGAGAAGCCGACGTTCTTGATGCCGACGGCGTAGCCGACGCCGCGGACGACGCCCTCGCCGTGGGTGGTGTTGGACAGGCCGCCCGGCAGCGCGCGGACGTCGGCCCCGCCGTCGGCGTCCTCCCACTGGCGCTCCGGCGGCAGCGGGCGGGCCTTGACCCGGCGCAGCAGCTCGGCGACCGGGGCCGGGGAGTCCACGACCTGGCCGGTGGGCATGATCGTGCCCTGCTCCATGGCGTTGAGCCGGCGGAACTCCACCGGGTCCATGCCCAGCTCCGCCGCGAGCTTGTCCATCTGGGCCTCGTACGCGAAGCAGGCCTGGACGGCGCCGAAGCCGCGCATCGCGCCGCAGGGCGGGTTGTTGGTGTAGAGGCCGATCGCCTCGATCTCAACGTCGTCGATGACGTACGGGCCGGCCGAGAGGGAGGACGCGTTGCCGACGACCGAGGCGGTGGAGGAGGCGTAGGCGCCGCCGTCGAGCACGATCCTGCACTTCATGTGCGTGAGCCTGCCGTCGCGGGTCGCGCCGTGCTCGTAGGACAGCTTCGCCGGGTGCCGGTGGACGTGGCCGAAGAAGGACTCGAAGCGGTTGTAGACCATCTTCACCGGCTTGCCCGTGCGCAGCGCGAGCACGGAGGCCAGGATCTGCATCGAGATGTCCTCGCGGCCGCCGAACGCGCCGCCGACGCCGGCCATCGTCATGCGGACCTTCTCCTCGGGCAGCCCGAGGACGGGCGCGATCTGCCGCAGGTCCGAGTGGAGCCACTGGGTCGCGACGTACAGGTCGACGCCCCCGTCCTCGGCGGGCACGGCGAGGCCGGACTCCGGGCCGAGGAAGGCCTGGTCCTGCATGCCGAAGGTGTACTCGCCGGTGACGATGACGTCGGCGCGCCTGCGGGCCTCCTCCACGTTGCCGCGGACGATCGGCTGGCGGTGCACGATGTTGGGGTGCGGGACGCGGCCGGCGTGGTGGTCCCGGCGGTTCTCGTGGACCAGGACCGCGTCCGGGGCGAGCGCGGAGGCTTCGTCGGTGACGAGCGGCAGCTCCCGGTACTCGACCTTGATCCGGGCGGCGGCGCGGCGGGCGGACTCCGGGTGGTCGGCTGCCACCAGGGCGACCGGCTCACCGTGGTGGCGGACCTTCCCGTGCGCCAGGACCGGCGTGTCCTGGAACTCCATGCCGTAGTACTTCACCGGGGCCGGCAGGTCCTCGTACGTCATGACCGCGTGGACGCCGGGGACGGTGAGGGCCTCGGAGGTGTCGATGGACACGATCTCGGCGTGCGCGACCGGGGACCGCAGGATCTGGCCCCACAGCATGTCCTCGTGCCACATGTCCGAGGAGTACGCGAACTCGCCCGTGACCTTGAGCGTGCCGTCCGGGCGCAGCGTCGACTCGCCGATGCCGCCCCTGGTCCCGGATCGCTGGGTGACGTCGGTGGGGATTCCGGTGGTGTTGCCAGCCATGTTCAGACCGCCTCTTCCTGGTGTTCCGTGACCCGGGGCGTGGACGGGACCGCGCCGCTCCGGCGCCGCGACCCCCGTGCGCGGCACCGGGCTCCGCTCTGGCCGAAACCGCTGTCGGCCGCACGCACAGCAGTAGACACAGCTCCCGCGGCGGCGAGGCAGTCACCGATCGCTCAGAACCGGCTTCCGTGCCGCCTGTGGACGACCGTGCCTTCCGTCCGCCGCACCCCGTTGAACTGCGGCGATACCCGTCGCACAAGCAGCACGGCATGAGAGGGTGGCGCCCATGCGGCTACGCGAACTCCTGGACGCCGACGAGCTGGGGCTGCTGCTGCTCGTGGGCCCGCGCGACGGCGACGGTGGGCTCGATCGCGCCATATCCGCGGTCCCGACCATCGACCTGGCGGACCCCGGCCGCTTCCTCGGCGGCGGGGAACTCGTCCTCACCGGGCTCGCCTGGTGGCGTGCGGACGGGGACGCCGAGCCCTTCGTACGGGTCCTCGCACGGGCCGGCGTCGCGGCCCTCGCGGCCGGCGAGGTCGAGCACGGGCTCGTCCCGCACGACCTCGTACGGGCCTGCCGGCGCCACGGCCTCCCGCTCGTCGCCGTACGGCCGGAGACCTCGTTCGCCGCGGTCACCGAGCACGTCCTGCACCGATTGCACCGCCGGGACGTCGGCAGCCTCGCCGCCGTCGTCGAACGCCACCGGCGGCTCCTCACCGACCGGGCCGCCCCGGACTCCGTACTGGAGCTGCTGCGGCACAGCCTCGGCCTGGAGGTCCGCGTCCTGTCGGCGACCGGGCGCCAGATCGCCGGGGCCCGCCCGCCCCTCCACCCCAAGACGGCGTCGGCCCTGGCCGCGCGGTACCTCGCCGCGCGCCGCGCGGGCGAGGCGGTCCCCCACCGGGTCACGGTCGGCGGTCGGCTCCACTCCCTCGTGCCGGTGCGCAACGGCCACGGGGACGCCGCCGAACTGGGCGACTGGCTGGTGGCGGTGGAGGCCGACGTGTCCCGGTGGCCCCCGACGGACGCGGAACTCCTCGACCGGGTCGTGGAGCTGCTCACCGACGCGCGGTCCGCACACGAGCGGGCCAAGGCGGCCCTGCGCGACCTGGCCCGCCGCTGCCTCGACCTGGTGCGCAGCAGCGTCCCGGCCGAGGAGATCCCCGTACGGCTCCGCAGCACGGCGCAGGCCGTCATCAGCGGGGTGGGCACCTGGCCGCGCTGCCAGTACGTGGTCGCGGGCGGCGAGCGGGACGGGGACCGCCCGGTTCCCGCGTCAGCGGTCCGCGTCCTGCTGGAGGAAGCCCTGGTCCAGGAGGACGGGCCGGTGAGGGCGACGGCGCAGGACATCGCCGCCACGGTCGACGGCGATCGGGCCGTGCTCCTCGTCCTGGTGCCCGAAGGGGGCGTCGACTGCGCCGCCCTCCAGCGGCGGCTCTCCGCGGCGCTCGCGCGGTGGCTCGGCCCGGCGGACGGCGTCCGCGTCGGCGTCAGCTCACCGGTGGACGACCCGGGCGACTCCCGCCGCGCCCTGGCCGAGGCCCACAACGCGCTGCGGGTCGCCGCCGACGGCCCGGACCGGGTGACCGTACGCGGCCCCGACGACCTCACCGCGCACGTCCTGTCGCTGCTGCCCCTCATCCCGGCCGAGGCCCGCCGGGCCTTCGCCACCCGCCACCTGGACCCCCTGCGCGACCACGACCGCCGCCACCGGACCGACCTGCTGGCCACCCTGGAGACGTTCCTCGACTGCGACGCGTCCTGGACCGGGACCGCCGCCCGCCTCCACCTGCACGTCAACTCGCTGCGCCACCGCGTGGCCCGCATCGAACAGCTGACGGGCCGCGACCTGAGCCGCCTCGAAACCAAACTGGACTTCCTCGCGGCCCTCCGCTCCGGCTGATCCACACCGGACCGGCCGCGGGGGTGTCAGAGGCGGCTGCTTCCATGGCGTCATGAGCACGGTCCACGACCCCACCGGACTCCGCGCCCACCTCCTCACCACCGCCGCCCGCACCGCCCCGGACGGCTTCCTCCCCCACGTCCCGGGCGAGGAGAACTCCCCCTTCGACCCCATGCTGCCCCCGAACCGCACGGCGCAGGACCCGACGCCCCGCTGACCCGCCGGCTCCGACCTGCGACCCAGCACCGGTCCAGCCCGGCGCGAGTTGATCCAGAAAAGTCCAGCACCCACGGGGGGGGACGACCGGCCCCGCCCGACCACCCGTGGCCGGCCATGGCGCGGCACGTTGCCGAAAACCCCCGGACCGGGATCGTTGGCCCTCCAGCCTGAGCTGCGGGCCGCTACCGTGAAGCCATGACCGCACTGCCCGACTGGATGCGCCCGCCCCGCGCGGAAGGCTGGTTCGCGGAGGACCTCGACCGCCTCCCCGAGGCACCCCGCCACACCGAGCTGATCGACGGAGCCCTCGTCTTCATGATGTCGCCCCAGAGGTGGTGGCACGGCCACCTCGTCACCATGCTCACCGTCGCACTCATGGAGCAGGTGCCCGCCGACACCAGAGTCGGCCGCGAAATGACCATCAAGCTCGACCCGCGCAACCGCCCCGAACCGGACCTGCTGGTGACGACGGCCGATTTCGACGGCGACCGTACCTGGTTCGCACCGAAAGAGGTCCAGCTCGTCATCGAGGTCGTCTCCCCGGAGTCCGCCCATCGCGATCGCACAGTGAAGCTCCGCAAGTACGCGGAGGCCGGCATCCCGCACTACTGGTGCATCGAGGACGAGGACGGGGCACCCGTCGTCCACGTCTACGAGCTCGACGAACCCACCGGCGCATACGCACCCGCCGGGATCTTCCGAGGCACCCTCCAGCGCCCGGTGCCCTTCCAGGTCAGCCTGGACCTCGACAAGCTCACGCCGCCCCGAAGCGGCTGAAAAGCCGGCACCACGCCAGCACGGGAATGCAGAACGGGTCGGACTCGTCAGAGTCCGACCCGTGGTCATCCAGCACCCATCCAGCACGGCGCGGGTTCGTCCAGCACATCCAGCACCCGCCCGGCTCGGCAAGGTGGTGTACACATGGCACACTCGGTACGCTTGAGCGCATGACACAGCCGCTGCCCATCGAGTCCATCCGCGACGTGCGCGCACACCTGGCTGAAGTCGTGGAGCGCGCGGATCGCGACGACGTACCCACAGTGATCACGCGTCGAGGCAAGGAAGTCGCCGCCGTCGTCTCCATCGAGGTGCTGCGCAAGTACCAGGAGTGGGAAGAGCGCGAGATCAACCGGATCATCGACGAGCGCATGGCCAACCCTGCGCCCGGCATCCCGATCGAGGACATCATGAGGGAGACGCTGGCACGCGGTGAGTGAGTACCGGACCGTCTTCCGCCCCGAGGCGCAGGCCGAGCTGCGGAAGATCCCTCGTGACATGGCGCTGCGCATCCTGGCCAAGCTGACCGAGCTGGAAACCGACCCTCTCGGCTTCAACACCACCGCACTCGTATCCCAGCCCGAGCGACGCCGCCTGCGCGTCGGCGACTATCGCGTCGTCTACACGATCGACAATGGAGAGCTGGTGGTCTGGGCCGTTCATGTCGGACACCGGTCCACCGTTTACGAGACCTGATTGCCGCTGACCCCGCGTCAGGATATCCAGCACCCATCCAGCACGGCGACGGCGAAGGGGTCGGACTCGACACAGTCCGACCCCTTCTGACCTGCATGTTTGCCACGTCAGTGACGTGGTGTTATTTCATCCGCTCAGACGTTGAAGCGGAACTCCACCACGTCGCCGTCCTGCATGACGTAGTCCTTGCCCTCCATGCGGGCCTTGCCCTTGGCGCGGGCTTCGGTGACCGAGCCGCATTCGACCAGGTCCGCGAAGGAGATGACCTCCGCCTTGATGAAGCCGCGCTGGAAGTCGGTGTGGATGACGCCCGCCGCCTCCGGGGCCGTGGCGCCCTGCTTGATGGTCCAGGCGCGGGTTTCCTTCGGGCCGGCCGTCAGGTACGTCTGGAGGCCCAGGGTGGCGAAGCCGACGCGGCCGAGGGTGGCGAGGCCGGGCTCCTCCTGGCCGACGGACTGGAGGAGCTCGAGGGCCTCCTCGTCGTCCAGCTCCGCGAGGTCCGCCTCCAGCTTCGCGTTCAGGAAGATCGCCTCGGCCGGGGCGACCAGGGCGGACTGCTCCGCCTTGAAGGCCTCGTCCGTCAGCTCGTCCTCGTCCACGTTGAAGACGTACAGGAACGGCTTCGTGGTGAGCAGGTGGAGCTCGTGGAGGAGGTCGCCCTGCTCCGTGCCCTTGGTGATGCCCTTCGAGAAGAGGGTGTCGCCCGCCTCGAGGATCTTCTTGGCCTCGACGACCGCCGCCAGGACCGCGACCTTGTCCTTCTGGAGGCGGGACTCCTTCGTCAGGCGCGGCTCGGCCTTCTCGATGGACTGGAGGTCGGCGAGGATCAGCTCGGTGTTGATCGTCTCGATGTCGTCCTTCGGCGAGACCTTGCCGTCGACGTGGACGACGTTCTCGTCCTTGAAGGCCCGGATGACCTGGCAGATCGCGTCCGACTCGCGGATGTTCGCCAGGAACTTGTTGCCCAGGCCCTCGCCCTCCGACGCGCCGCGCACGATGCCGGCGATGTCGACGAAGTCGACGGTGGCCGGGAGGACCTTCTGCGAACCGAAGATGCCGGCCAGGACCGCGAGGCGCGGGTCCGGGACGCCCACGACGCCGACGTTCGGCTCGATGGTGGCGAACGGGTAGTTGGCCGCCAGCACGTCGTTCTTGGTCAGGGCGTTGAACAGGGTCGACTTGCCGACATTCGGCAGGCCGACGATTCCGATCGTGAGCGACACGTTGGCGACTTCCCGTAGCTGGAGGGGGCGGCGGCCCGGAGGTGGGCCACCGGACAGTTTACTTTCCGATGAGCGGGGGTGGACGTACGCGTGTCCGGCCCGGGATTCCGCCGTCGTCCCGCCTAGTTTGGTGGGGTGGAGCAATACAGGATGCGTTCGGTACGTCACCCCCGGGCGTCCGCCCAGGTGCCCGCCCAGGCCCGGCGGCCCGCCGCGCCCCGGCGCATGCCGCGGCGGACGCCCCGGCGGATGCCCCGGCCCCTGCTGACCGGGTTCGGCGGCGGGCTGCTGGCCTGCCTGGCGATGCTGCTGGTCGCCGGGGTCTGCCGGCTGCTCTTCGGCTCCTCGCTGTTCGCGTACGGGCTGCTCTTCCTGCCCGTCGCCGCCGCGGTCGCCGTGTGGGTGCGGCCGGCGGACCTGATCACCGCGCCGATCTCGGCCCCCATCGCCTTCGCCGCCGGGGTGTGGCCCGTCTCGGACGGCTCCGGCGGCTTCGGCGGGCAGCTCATGGGGGTGGTGTCCGCGCTGTCCCTGCACGCCGGGTGGCTGTACGCGGGGACGCTGGCCGCCGCCCTGATCGCGCTGGTGCGCCGGGCCGCCCTGAGCGGGCGCAAGCGTGCCGCCCGTCAGCAGCGCAGGGCCGCCGGCGCCCGCCTCCTGACCCCGCGCCCCTGACGACCCGCGCTCCTGACGACCGGCGCCTACCGCCCTTCCCGGTCGCGCGCCGCCATCGCCGCGCCCACGATCCCCGCGTTGTTCTGGAGCTCCGCCGGGACGATCGGCGCCCGGATCCCCGTGATCAGCGGGAGGAACTTCTCCGGCTTGCGGCTGACGCCGCCGCCGAGGATGAACAGGTCCGGGGAGAAGAGCATCTCGACGTGCGCCAGGTACTTCTCCAGCCGGTGCGCCCAGCGCTCCCAGGTGAGGTCCCCGTCCTCCTTGGCCTTGACCGAGGCGCGGGTCTCCGCGTCGTGGCCCTTGAGCTCCAGGTGGCCCAGCTCCGTGTTCGGCACGAGCCGGCCGTCCCGGAACAGCGCGCTGCCGATGCCCGTGCCCAGGGTGAGCAGGGCCACCGTGCCCGCGACCCCGCGCCCCGCCCCGTACGTGATCTCCGCGACGCCCGCCGCGTCCGCGTCGTTCAGGACGGTGACCGCCCTGCCGTCCAGCCGGGCGGACAGCAGCGCCGCCGCGTCGACGCCCACCCAGCCCTTGTCCATGTTGGCCGCCGTCCGGATGACGCCGTCCGTGACCACGCCCGGGAAGGTGACGCCGACCGGGCCCTGCCAGGAGAAGGCGTCCACCACCTCCGCGACGCACCCGGCCACCCCCTCGGGGGTGGCCGGCTGTGGTGTCGGTACCTTGTGGCGCTCCTGCGCCAGTTCGCCGCGCTCCAGGTCCACAGGAGCGCCCTTGATGCCGGTACCACCGATGTCCACACCGAAGATCTGCATGGGCATACGGTACGAAAGGAGTTACTTGTCGGCGACCAGTTGCGCGGCCTCGGCGCGCAGGTCGCGGCGCAGCTCCTTGGGCAGCGAGAAGACGATCGACTCCTCGGCGGTCTTGACGATCTCCACGTCGGCGTAGCCGCGCTCCGCGAGCCACTCCAGCACCTGCTCGACCAGC
Source organism: Streptomyces sp. NPDC048352 (assembly GCF_040651895.1). Taxonomy (NCBI): domain Bacteria; kingdom Bacillati; phylum Actinomycetota; class Actinomycetes; order Kitasatosporales; family Streptomycetaceae; genus Streptomyces; species Streptomyces sp. NPDC048352. The sequence continues at coordinate 114,146 of NZ_JBEZKZ010000006.1, read as the reverse complement.
ACCTCCGGCACGGAGGCGCCCGAGGTCAGGCCGACCGTGGTGACGCCCTCCAGCCAGGCCTCGTCGATCTCGCTCGCGAAGTCGACCAGGTGGGCGGCGCGGGCGCCGGCGTCCAGGGCGACCTCGACCAGGCGGATGGAGTTCGAGGAGTTCTTGGACCCGACGACGATGACCAGGTCGGACTCGGCGCCCATCACCTTCACCGCGGCCTGCCGGTTCGAGGTGGCGTAGCAGATGTCGTCGCTGGGCGGGGAGACGAGCAGGGGGAACTTCTGCTTCAGCGCGTCGACGGTCTCCATGGTCTCGTCGACCGAGAGGGTGGTCTGGGAGAGCCAGACGACCTTCGACTCGTCGCGCACCTCGACCTTGGCCACGTCGTCCGGGCCGTCCACGATGGTGATGTGGTCCGGGGCCTCGCCGGAGGTGCCGATGACCTCCTCGTGGCCCTCGTGGCCGATGAGGAGGATGTCGAAGTCCTCGTTGGCGTAGCGGATCGCTTCCTTGTGGACCTTGGTGACGAGCGGGCAGGTCGCGTCGATCGTCGCGAGCTTGCCGCGCGCCGCCTCCTCGTGGACCACCGGCGCCACGCCGTGCGCGGAGAACATCACGATGGAGCCCGGCGGGACCTCCTCCGTCCGCTCGACGAAGACGGCGCCCTTCCTCTCCAGCGTCTGGACGACGTACTTGTTGTGCACGATCTCGTGGCGGACGTAGACCGGAGCACCGTACTGCTCGAGGGCCTTCTCGACAGCGATCACGGCACGGTCCACGCCCGCGCAGTAACCGCGCGGGGCGGCGAGCAGGACGCGGCGGGAGGCGGGAGCAGGGGCGGGAGCAGTCATGCGCTCCATCGTACGGGGGTCTCCAGCAGGCCGTACGTCGCCCGTTCGGCACAGACTTGGCCGAACGTCCGTCCCGACCGCCACCCGGAGGAACGATGGCATCCGCTACGGAATCCCGCACCGCGGCCCCCGCGGCGCTGCGGCGGAGCCTGGGCTTCCGGGATCTGGTGGTCTACGGGCTGCTCTTCATCGCGCCCATGGCCCCGGTGGGGGTCTTCGGCGCGCTCGACGCCAGGTCGCACGGGGCGGTGGCCCTCGTCTACCTCGTCGCGACCGCCGCCATGGCCTTCACCGCCTTCTCGTACGCGCAGATGGTCCGGGTGGCCCCGCGGGCGGGGTCGGTCTTCACGTACGCCCGCAGGGGGCTCGGCGAGGGGGCGGGGCTGATCGCCGGATGGATGGCGATGCTCGACTACCTGCTGATCCCGGCGGTGGCGTACCTGTTCTCCGGCATCGCGATGCACGCGCTGGTGCCGGAGGTGTCGCGGTGGGTGTGGACGGCGCTGGCGGTGGCGGTCACCACCGCGCTGAACCTGTGGGGCGTACGGGTGGCCGCGCGGGTGGGCTTCGCCGTGCTGGCGATGGAGATCGCGGTGCTGCTCGTGTTCGTGGTGGCGGCGGTGACCGTGCTGGTCCGGGACGGGGCGCGGCGCGGCTGGCTCTCCCCGCTGCTCGGCGACGGCTCGCCGGGCTTCTCGGCGGCCGCCGTGCTGGGCGCGGTGTCCGTCGCGGTCCTGTCGTACCTGGGCTTCGACGCCATCGCCTCCTTCGCGGAGGAGGTCACCGGGGGCAGCGCCCGGGTGGCCCGGGCGGTGCTGTTCTGCCTGGCGCTGACCGGGGTGCTGTTCGTCGCGCAGACCTACCTCGCGGCGCTGCTGGCGCCGGTGTCCCCGGCGGAGCTGGCGGCGGAGCCCGCCCGGCAGGGGCCGGCCTTCTACGACGCGGTCGAGACCTCGGTCGGGCCCTGGCTGCACGACCTGGTGGCGGTGAGCAAGGCGGTCGGGGCGGCGTTCGCGGCGCTGGCCGGGCAGGCGGCGGCGGGGCGGCTGCTGTTCGCGATGGCCCGGGAGCGGCGGTTGCCGGGCGCGCTGGCGCGCACGTCGGGCGGCACCCCGAGGGCGGCGCTGCTGGTGTCGGCCGCGGTGACGCTGGTCGCGGCGGTGTGGGCGGCCCGGCGCGACGACGGGCTGGACCACCTGGTCTCCGTGGTGGACATCGGGGCGCTGGTGGCGTTCACCCTGCTGCACGCCTCGGTGGTGGGGTGGTTCGTGGTCCGGCGGGCGCAGGGGGCTCCGGTGTGGTGGAAGCACCTGGTGGTGCCGGTGCTGGGGGCGGCGGTGACCGTGGCGGTGATCGCGGCGGCCTCCTGGACGGCGCAGCTGGTGGGGGCGGTGTGGCTGCTGGCGGGGCTGGGGGTGCTGCTGGTCCAGCGGGGGCGTCCGGGGGGCGTGCCGGACGCCGACATCCCGCCCCGGGCCTGAGACGCTGTCAGCCGCGCCGGTTAGCCTGCCTGCATGGGTCTCAATACGTCGGCTGATGCGCCGCTGCCGGTCGCTAAGGTGTCCCGGCTCATCGGGGGCTGGATCGACCGGCTGGGCCAGGTGTGGGTGGAGGGGCAGATCACGCAGCTGTCCCGGCGGCCGGGGGCCGGGGTGGTGTTCCTGACGCTGCGCGACCCGTCGCACGACGTCTCCGTCAGCGTGACCTGCTTCCGCCAGGTCTGGGACGAGGTCGCGGACCTGGTCTCCGAGGGCGCGCGGGTCGTCGTACTGGCCAAGCCGGAGTGGTACGCCCCGCGCGGGCAGCTGTCCCTGCGGGTGAGCGAGATCCGCCCGGTCGGCATCGGCGAGCTGCTGGCGCGCCTGGAGCGGCTGAAGCGGTCGCTGGCCGCCGAGGGGCTGTTCGCGCTGGACCGCAAGAAGCCGCTGCCGTTCCTCCCGCAGCTGATCGGGCTGGTGGTGGGGCGGGCCTCGGCGGCCGAGCGGGACGTGCTGGAGAACGCGCGGCGGCGCTGGCCGGCGGTCCGCTTCGAGGTCCGCAACGTCGCCGTGCAGGGGGTGCACGCGGTGCCCCAGGTGGTGCGGGCGGTCAAGGAGCTGGACGCGCGGCCCGATGTGGACGTGATCATCGTGGCGCGGGGCGGCGGAAGCGTGGAGGACCTGCTGCCCTTCTCCGACGAGGAGGTCGTACGGACGGTGGCGGCCGCCCGCACCCCGGTGGTCTCGGCGATCGGGCACGAGCCGGACTCCCCGCTGCTGGACCTGGTCGCGGACCTGCGGGCCTCCACGCCCACGGACGCGGCGAAGAAGGTGGTCCCGGACGTCGGGGAGGAGCTGGAGCGGGTGCGCCAGCTCCAGGGGCGGGGGCTGCGCGCCCTGCGCTCCCTGCTCGACCGGGAGGAGCGGGGGCTGGAGCACTGCCTCGCGCGCCCGGTGTTCGTGCACCCGCAGCGGATGGTGGAGACCCGGGAGGCCGAGCTGGAGGCCCTGCTGGCCCGCAGCCGGCGCACGCTCGGGCACCTGCTGGACCGGGCCGAGTCGGAGCTGGAGCACACCCGCGCCCGGGTGGTCGCGCTGTCTCCGGCGGCCACCCTGGAGCGCGGGTACGCGGTGCTCCAGCGGGCGGACGGGCACGTGGTGCGGGCGCCCGGGGAGGTCGCGGCGGGCGAGGTGCTGCGCGCGCGGGTCGCGGAGGGCGAGTTCGCGGTGGCGGTCGCGCGGCCCGGCGAGGCCCGGTCCGGCGAGGCCTCGGACGGGGCGCTGGAGTCCGGCTCGAGCGCCGGCGCAGCCCCGCTAGAGAACTGACACATTCCACTCAATTCGATGCACGGCACACCTACGATGGGACACGGGGAATGACAGACACCGACAGGGCGCTGGGGTACGAACAGGCCCGCGACGAGCTCGTCGAGGTCGTCCGCAGGCTGGAGGCCGGCGGCACCTCCCTGGAGGACTCGCTGGCGCTCTGGGAGCGCGGCGAGGAGCTGGCGCAGGTCTGCCGGCACTGGCTCGAAGGGGCCCGCGCCCGGCTGGACTCGGCGCTCGCGGCCCGGGAGGCGGCGGCCGGGGAGGCCGAGGACGGCCGCGAGGAGTGATCCGCCCCACCCGACCGGGAGAGTTAGTTGAAATTTCATCTACTTTCCCCTTACAGTCGGAGACACCGCACCACTCCGCAAAGAAGAAGGCCTACCGATGTCTCTCGTGCTCGACGCCGCTGCTCAGGACCTGCTGTTCCGCGAGGCCCGCACCGCCAACTCGTTCACCGACGAGCCCGTCACGGACGAGCAGGTCCAGGCGATCTACGACCTGGTCAAGTACGGCCCGACCGCCTTCAACGCGACCCCGCTGCGCGTCACCCTGGTCCGCTCCCCCGAGGCCCGCGAGCGCCTGGTGAGCTTCATGTCGGACGGCAACAAGGCCAAGACGGCCGCCGCCCCCCTGGTCGCCATCCTCTCCGCGGACAACGAGTTCCACGAGGAGTTCGACACCCTCCTGCCGCACTACCCGCAGGTCAAGGACTACTTCACCGAGCGCCCGGTGCGCGAGGGCTTCGCCGGCATGAACGCCGCGCTGCAGGCCGCGTACTTCATCGTGGGCGTGCGCGCCGCCGGCCTGGCCGCCGGCCCGATGACCGGCGCCGACCTGGAGGGCATCCGCAAGGAGTTCCTCGACGACGACCACACCGCGCTGATGGTCGTCAACATCGGCAAGCCCGGCGAGAGCGCCTGGTTCGACCGCAGCCCGCGCCTGGCCTACGACGAGGTCATCACCACCGTCTGAGCCGGTGAGCACGAAGGCCGCCCGCCCCGGGATCCCGGGGCGGGCGGCCTTTTCGTCGTGCGCGCCGTACGTCCTGCGGCGCCTACGGGGTCTGCGGCCCCTGCTTGAACTCCAGCGCCGCCGCCATCGCGCCCAGCTGCTCGAAGGAGGCCGTGCCCGTCACCACGGTCACGTACCCCTGCTCCTGCCGGACGAGCGCGTCGTACTTCTCGCCGTCCCAGCGCTCCCAGGCGCGGTCGCCGACCTGCTGGCTCTGCCCGGTGGCCGCCGCCCGCTGGGTGATCCCGGCCACGTTCTTGGCGGAGGTGTCGGTGGACTGCTCCACGGCCACGTACTGCTTGTCCGGGTCCTGGAAGCCCAGGTGCCAGGCGTTCGCGTTCTTGCGCTCGAACGTCACCGAGGTCGCCCGCCACTGCTCCGGAAGGCCCACCGGCACGGCCACGGGGTACGGAGCCGCACGCCGGGCCGTCAGGGCCTCCACCCGGTAGTCCACCGTGCGCGTCGGGTCGGCCGTGTCGTCATGGGGGACGAAGATGTAGATGCCCGCCACGACCACGCCGATCACCGCCAGCGACCGGACCATGTCCCAGACCGTCTGCTTGCCTTTCATACCTGCCACCGCACCATCGTCCCGCATCGCCCGGGGCGATCACCGCCGGGGTGGGCGTGGCGGCCCCTGCGGGTGTCCCGCCAGGGGCGCGCGGTGTCCGCTCAGCCGGACACCATGACCGATATTCCGCTCATACGTGACCCGGTCTGCTCAATATGTCGACCAACCGATAGAGTTCCAGCACCCTCACATCCCGGCCGTCGTCGTACAGAAAGGTGCGCTCCGATGACCGAGCACAACCTGCCGCCCCAGCTCGAAGTGGCTCCCGATTCGCCCGACCGCAACCTCGCCCTGGAACTCGTACGGGTCACCGAGGCCGCGGCCCTCGCCGCGGGCCGGTGGGTCGGCCGCGGCGACAAGATCGGCGCGGACGGCGCCGCGGTCAACGCCATGCGCACCCTGATCTCCACCGTTTCGATGAACGGCGTCGTCGTCATCGGCGAGGGGGAGAAGGACGAGGCCCCCATGCTGTTCAACGGCGAGCGCGTCGGCGACGGCACCGGTGCCGAGGTCGACATCGCCGTGGACCCGATCGACGGCACCACCCTGAACGCCAAGGGCATGCCGAACGCCATCGCCGTCCTCGCGGCCGCCGACCGCGGCACCATGTTCGACCCGTCCGCGGTCTTCTACATGGACAAGCTGGTCACCGGCCCCGAGGCCGCCGACTTCGTCGACATCAACGCGCCCGTCTCGGTGAACATCCGCCGGGTCGCCAAGGCCAAGAACATCGCCCCCGAGGACGTCACGGTCGTCATCCTGGACCGCCCGCGCCACGAGGGCATCGTCAAGGAGATCCGCGAGACCGGCGCCCGGATCAAGTTCATCTCCGACGGCGACGTCGCCGGCTCGGTCATGGCCGTGCGCGAGGGCACCGGCGTCGACCTGCTGATGGGCATCGGCGGCACCCCCGAGGGCATCATCTCGGCCTGCGCCATAAAGTGCCTCGGCGGCGTCATCCAGGGCAAGCTGTGGCCCAAGGACGAGGCCGAGCGCCAGAAGGCCATCGACGCGGGCCACGACCTGGACCGCGTCCTGACCACCAACGACCTGGTGTCCGGCGAGAACGTCTTCTTCGTCGCCACCGGCATCACGGACGGCGAGCTGCTGCGCGGCGTCCACTACCGCTCGGAGACCGCGACCACGTCCTCGCTGGTCATGCGCTCGAAGTCGGGCACGATCCGGCAGATCGACTCCACGCACCGCCTGTCGAAGCTGCGCGCCTACAGCGGCATCGACTTCGACCGCGCCCAGTAGGAGCGGTCCGGCCGGCGACGGCACGGCGAAGGGGCGGTCCCGGTGCGGGGGGCCGCCCCTTCGGCGTGCGTGCGGTGCGTGCGGTGCGTGCGGTGTTCCCGCGGTGTCGTGCCCGGTTCGGGGCGGCGGTGCGGCGTCGCGCGCCGCGCCTGCGGGCCTTCGCGTTCCGGCGTTCCGTCCGCGCCGGTGCCGCGCTCCCGCGGGGGCCCTGCGTGTCGCCCCCGGTGCCGTGCCCGCTCAGCCCGCCGCGGCGACCGCTCCGGGCGCGCCCGCGCCGGGCAGCAGCTCGGCGGCGCGCCGGCGCCTGCGTCCCAGCACCACCCTGCGCTCGGCGGCGGTGAGTCCGCCCCAGACGCCGTAGGGCTCGGGCTGGAGCAGTGCGTGCTCGCGGCAGGCGACCATCACGGGGCAGCGCGCGCAGACCCTTTTGGCGGCCTCCTCGCGGGCGAGGCGGGCCGCGGTCGGCTCCTTGGACGGCGCGAAGAAGAGGCCCGCCTCGTCCCGGCGGCACACGGCCTCGGTGTGCCATGGGCCGTCCTCCGCCCCGGCCCCGATCCGCGGCTTCGGCACGGCGGCCGGGCGCGTCTGAAGATCCTGGACGGCGACTGCCTGCAGGGACTGATGCGGCGGATGCGGCACGGTCTACTCCTGACGACGTATACGCGAGCGAGAGACGATGCACCAGTCCCTACCCGGGTGGACGTTCCGCTATGCCGGGCGCGCCACCGGGGCGACCGGGTTCGTCCGAAACCGGCCGTTCCGCAGCCGCGTTCAGTCCGGGTGCCGGCGCAGCCGTGCCGCCAGGTCGACCAGGCGCGACCCCCGCTTGGGGCGCGCCTCGATGTTGCCGAGCAGGGCGAAGCCGCGGACGATCACCACGGGTGCCTGCGGGTCGGCGGCCGCGCCCTCGCCGCGCACGTCGAAGTTGCCGAGGACCCCGCTGCCGTAGCCGCGCAGGGTGACGTTCTCCGGGACGAGCACCTCGACGTTGCCGAGGACGCTGGTCACGGTGATCTCGGTGACCTGCTGCTCGAAGACGGCCCCGGTGAGGTCCAGGGTGATGTCGCCCATGACCGAGACCGCGCGGGTGCGCGCGCCGGGGCGCCAGCGGCCCGTGCGGGCGGAGCTGCTGCACACGGCGACCACCGTCTCGACCGGTCCGGCGGCGGGCGGCGGCACCGCCGCGACGGCGGGCGCGGGCGCGGCCGGCCGGGGTGCGGCGGCGGGCGCGGGGAGGTCGCGTACCAGCTGGTCCAGCTCCCCCACCGTCTTGACGGCGTACAGGGTGTCCAGGCGCTCGGAATGCTCCTCGGAGGTCAGCCGGCCCTCCGCGAGGGCGTCGGCGAGGATCCCCGCGATCCGGTCCCGGTCGGCGTCGGAGGCGCGCAGCGCGGGGGGCCCGGCGACGGGCGCGGGGGCAGGGGCGGCGGAGTGCTTTTCCAGGTCCACACGGCCAGCATAGCGAGACACGATAGATCGCGATACTGCTGGGTGAGCCTTACCTCACAGACACGGCGGCCGCGAGAGGTCCTACGCTGGATAGCCGCGCTGCCAATTGGTCGCCAGCGCTGTCTGCCGAGTTGAGGAATGGCTACCGACATGCCGGAGTTCGCGTACACCGACCTGCTGCCCCTGGGCGAGGACACCACCCCCTACCGGCTGGTGACCTCGGAGGGCGTCTCGACCTTCGAGGCCGACGGCCGTACGTTCCTCAAGGTCGAGCCCGAGGCGCTGCGCAAGCTCGCCGCAGAGGCCATCCACGACATCCAGCACTTCCTGCGCCCCGCGCACCTCGCCCAGCTGCGCCGCATCATCGACGACCCGGAGGCGAGCTCGAACGACAAGTTCGTCGCGCTCGACCTCCTGAAGAACGCGAACATCGCGGCGGCCGGCGTCCTGCCGATGTGCCAGGACACGGGCACGGCGATCGTCATGGGCAAGCGCGGCCAGAACGTGCTGACCGAGGGCGGCGACGAGGCGGCGCTCTCGCGCGGCATCTACGACGCGTACACCAAGCTGAACCTGCGCTACTCGCAGATGGCCCCGCTCACCATGTGGGAGGAGAAGAACACCGGCTCGAACCTGCCCGCGCAGATCGAGCTGTACGCGACCGACGGCGGCGCGTACAAGTTCCTCTTCATGGCCAAGGGCGGCGGCAGCGCCAACAAGTCCTTCCTCTACCAGGAGACGAAGGCGGTCCTCAACGAGGCCTCCATGATGAAGTTCCTGGAGGAGAAGATCCGCTCGCTCGGCACGGCCGCCTGCCCGCCGTACCACCTGGCGATCGTGGTCGGCGGCACCTCGGCCGAGCACGCGCTCAAGACCGCCAAGTACGCCTCCGCGCACTACCTGGACGAGCTGCCCACCGAGGGCTCGGCGCTGGGCCACGGCTTCCGCGACCTGGACCTGGAGCAGCAGGTCTTCGAGCTGACCCAGAAGATCGGCATCGGGGCGCAGTTCGGCGGCAAGTACTTCTGCCACGACGTGCGCGTCGTCCGCCTCCCCCGCCACGGCGCCTCGCTCCCGGTCGCGATCGCCGTCTCCTGCTCGGCGGACCGCCAGGCGGTCGCGAAGATCACCGCCGAGGGCGTCTTCCTGGAGCAGCTGGAGACGGACCCGGCGCGCTTCCTGCCGGACACCGAGGACGCGCACCTCGACGAGTCGGCCGACGTGGTGAAGATCGACCTGAACCAGCCGATGGACGAGATCCTGGCGACCCTGACCAAGCACCCGGTCAAGACCCGGCTGTCCCTCACCGGACCCCTGGTCGTGGCCCGCGACATCGCGCACGCCAAGATCAAGGAGCGGCTGGACGCGGGCGAGGGCATGCCGCAGTACCTCAAGGACCACCCGGTGTACTACGCCGGCCCCGCGAAGACCCCCGAGGGCTACGCGTCCGGCTCCTTCGGCCCGACGACGGCCGGCCGCATGGACAGCTACGTCGAGCAGTTCCAGGCGGCGGGCGGCTCCAAGGTCATGCTGGCCAAGGGCAACCGCTCGCAGCAGGTGACGGACGCGTGCGGCACGCACGGCGGCTTCTACCTCGGCTCGATCGGCGGCCCGGCGGCCCGCCTGGCGCAGGACTGCATCAAGAAGGTCGAGGTCCTGGAGTACGAGGAGCTCGGCATGGAGGCGGTCTGGAAGATCGAGGTCGAGGACTTCCCGGCCTTCATCGTGGTCGACGACAAGGGCAACGACTTCTTCCAGAACCCGGCCCCGGAGCCCACCTTCACCCACATCCCGGTCCGCGGCCCGGGCCTGTAGCCGGTGTCGTGAGGGCCCCCTTCCCCGCCCGGGGGGAGGGGGCCCTCGCGCGTGCCGGTGCCGGCCCCGGCGGCGGGTTAACGTCGGGGGCACCGGCCTGCCCCTGGCCGTTCATCCCGGTTCGCAAGGATTCCCGTATGGCACCGACGACCTCGTACTCCCGCACCGCGCGCGCCGTCCGCGTCGTCGCCCATCGCGGGGCCTCGCACGAGCATCCCGAGCACACCATCGAGGCCTACCGGCAGGCCGTCGCCGACGGGGCCGACGCCCTCGAGTGCGATGTGCGGCTCACCGCCGACCGTAGGCTCGTCTGTGTGCACGACCGGACCGTGGAGCGGACCTCCGACGGGCGCGGGGCCGTCTCGGCGATGACGTACGAGGAGCTGTCCGCCTTCGACTTCGGCCGGTGGAAGGGCGAGGCGCACCGCGGGGCCCGGGTGCTGCTGTTCGAGGACCTGCTCAAGGAGGCGCTCGCCGCGGACCGGCCGGTCGGGCTGGCGGTGGAGACCAAGCACCCCACCCGGGCCGGCGGCCGGCTGGAGGCCGAGCTGGTGCGGATGCTGCGGGACCACGGGCTGGCCGACGGCAGGTCCGGTCTGGTCGAGGTGATGAGCTTCTCGCGCGGTGCGCTGACCCGGCTGCACCGGCTCGCGCCGGGGCTTCCCGCGGTCCACCTGATCGAGCGCCGGCTGCGGGCCCCGCGCCCGCCGTTCGCGGGGCACGCCGGTCCGGGCATCGACCTGGTCCGCAAGGACCCGGGGCTGGTGGGGCGGTTGAGGGCCAAGGGGCTGCGGGTGCGGGTGTGGACCGTGGACGAGCCCGAGGACGTGGAGCTGTGCGTCCGGCTCGGGGTGGAGACCCTCATCACCAACCGGCCCCGGCAGGTGCGCGAGCAGCTCGCGGCGCTGTGAGGCCGTGGGCTGCCGGTGACGGGGGAACACCCGGCCGGGTGCACTCCGGCCGGGTGTGGGGGGTCCGGTGGCGGTGAGGGGGCTGCGGGGCTACGCGAAGCGCTGGGCCGCCGAGCCGTTGCAGGGCTGCAGGCGCAGCTGCTCGTGGGCGGCGGAGACCGTCAGGCACGTGCCGGGGGCGGAGGCGGGGCGCAGGGTGGCGCCGTCGCGGACGAACTGCTGGTTGGCGCCGCCGTGGCAGTCGTAGAGGATCAGCCCGGTGCCGGCGCGGTAGTCGGCGCCCGGGACGTCCAGGCAGCGGTCGTGGGTGAGCTCGGTGCGGACGGCCTTGCGGGAGGCGTCGTACCACCAGCCCTGGTTGCGGCCGCCGTGGCAGTCCCAGCCCACCACCTTGGTGTCGTTGGCGCTGGAGCCGCCGAAGGAGTCGAGGCAGTTGCCGGTGGCCTCGTTCTTCAGGGGCTTGTAGAGGGAGTCCCAGGCCCCGGCCTGGAGGACGGGCGTGCCGGTGCTCGCAGGGTCGGCGCAGGAGGCCTCGCGCAGGCCGGAGGCGTAGAGCTGGGTCAGACAGGACGCGAAGGCGCCGTGGCCGCGGTAGTTGGGGTGGAAGGACTGGCGGGCGGTGTTCTCGTCCCAGGGGAAGTGGTCGCCGAGGTCGAGGTAGAGGCCGCGGGCCCAGGCGTCCTCCATGCAGACCTCGTGGCCGTGGAAGAGCCGCGAGTTGTCCAGGTAGAGCGCGCCGGAGGCGAGGGCCGCCGCGCGCATGCCCTTCTCGAAGGCGGGTACGGCCTGGTTGCGGCCCCAGGCGGCGTCGGAGTCGTAGCCGGCGCAGCCCCCGGGGAGCTTGCCGGGGAAGTTCGGGTTGTCGTAGAAGTCGGGGCCGATGGGGCTGGGGTAGCCCATCACGACGAGCTTGTAGTCGGAGTCGGCGTAGCCGGCGTCGCGCATGACCGTCTTGAGGTCGGCGACGGTCGCCTCGACCTTGGGCTTCAGGCCGTCGACGCGCGCCTGCCAGCCGGGGCCGTACTTGGGCTCGCAGGTGCCCTGGCTGAGCACCCAGCGGGTGACGCAGTCGGTCATGACCGGGCCGAACTGGAGGTCGTCGTTGGCGCCGGCGACCAGCACCACCATCTTGATCCTCGTGTTGCGGGCCTTGACGGCGAGGCTGTCGCTCTGCACCAGTTCGTCGGCGTACTGCTTGCTGCCGCCGATGCGGATGTTGCCCGTGTAGCCGCCGGAGCAGGCGACGTTGAAGGTGAGGTCGGCGGCGATTCCGGTGCGGTGGATGGCCGCGTCCGGCGAGCGGTGGCACTGGTTGGCCGAGGTGTTGGTGGCGGGGTCGTAGTTGCCGGTGCCCTCGCCGGAGATCTCGCTGTCGCCGAGCGAGATGAGGCCGGTCTTGCGGTCGGCGAGGGGCCTGATGGCCGGGTCCCCGTAGATCCTGGTCGCCTCGGCGGCGCGGACGGCCTCCAGCTCCGGCGGCAGGGGGGTGATCGAGCCGGACGCGGCGGGGGCCGCGTGGGCCGTGGGGGTGACGGCCGCGACTCCCCCGAGGGCGGCCGCGAACGCCGCGACGGCGGCGAAGGTAGATCTGAGCCTGGGTTTCGTACGCGCACGTGCCATGAACGCCTCCCCGATGTCGGTGTTACCCCCGGTATTTACTGGCCGGTAGGGGAGATGGGAACAGTTCGAACAAGACAATTGCTCAACTTTTTGAGGAGGCTACGCACATGACCGACGATCAGCAGCCGCAGGAGTACCGCACCGAGCACGACTCCATGGGCGAGGTACGGGTGCCCGCGCACGCCAAGTGGCGTGCCCAGACCCAGCGCGCGGTGGAGAACTTCCCGCTCTCCGGGCAGCGCATCGAGCGCGCCCACATCGAGGCGCTCGCCCGGATCAAGTCCGCGGCTGCCCTGGTCAACGCCAAGCTCGGCGTGGTGGACGGGGACCTCGCCCAGGCGATCCGGTCCGCCGCCGCCGAGGTCGCCGACGGGCGCTGGGACGAGCACTTCCCCGTCGACGTCTTCCAGACCGGGTCGGGGACCTCGTCCAACATGAACGCCAACGAGGTGATCGCCACCCTGGCCACCGAGCGGCTCGGGCGCGAGGTCCACCCCAACGACCACGTCAACGCCTCGCAGAGCTCCAACGACGTCTTCCCCTCGTCGATCCACATCGCCGCCACCGCCGCCGTCTCCCGCGAGCTGGTCCCCGCCCTGGAGCACCTCGCCGCCGCGCTGGAGCGCAAGGCGGAGGAGTTCGCCGAGGTGGTCAAGGCCGGGCGCACGCACCTCATGGACGCCACCCCGGTCACCCTGGGCCAGGAGTTCGGCGGGTACGCCGCCCAGGTCCGCTACGGCGTCGAGCGGCTGCGCTCGGCCCTGCCGAGGCTGGCCGAGCTGCCGCTGGGCGGGACGGCGGTGGGCACCGGCATCAACACGCCGCCCGGGTTCTCGGCGGCCGTGATCGCCGAGGTGGCCGCCGCCACGGGTCTGCCGCTGACCGAGGCGCGCGACCACTTCGAGGCGCAGGGGGCCCGGGACGCGCTGGTGGAGACCTCGGGGGTGCTCCGTACGATCGCCGTCTCGCTCACCAAGATCTGCAACGATCTGCGCTGGATGGCCTCGGGCCCGCGCACCGGATTGGCCGAAATCAATCTGCCGGATCTCCAGCCGGGGTCCTCGATCATGCCGGGAAAGGTCAATCCGGTCGTCCCGGAGGCCGTTCTGATGATCGCCGCACAGGTGATGGGGAACGACGCGACGGTCGCCGTGGCGGGCGCCGCCGGCAACTTCGAGCTCAACGTGATGCTGCCGGTGATGGCCCGGAACCTGCTCGAATCGATCCGGCTGCTCGGCAACGGGAGCCGCCTGCTGGCCGACCGCACCGTGGACGGGATCACCGCCAACTCCGAGCGGGCCAGGGAGTACGCCGAATCCTCGCCCTCGGTGGTGACCCCGCTCAACCGGTACATCGGGTACGAGGAGGCGGCCAAGGTGGCCAAGCGGGCGCTCGCCGAGCGGAAGACGATCAGGGAGGTCGTCCTGGAGTCCGGATACGTCGACCGGGGCGACCTGACCCTCGCTCAGCTGGACGAGGCGCTCGACGTCCTGCGGATGACCCGCCCCTGAAAGCCGTTCCGGACAGGGGCCGAATCCAGTCGTTTACGACCCTCGGCCCCCTCCGTGACCTGCACCGCAGCATCCGGCGGGGCCTCCGCCCTAAGATCTGCGCATGACAGGTACCTACAGCCCCGGGGGCGGCGCGGCGCGGCCCGCCGCACGGGGTGGGACGCGGGAGGCGCACTGGGCGCCCGGGGACCGGATCCTCTGGCGCTACCGCGACCACGCCCCGGGGCTCCGGGGCCGCATCCACATCGCCCGCCCCGTGACGGTGGTGCAGGACACGGACGAGCTGCTCGCGGTGTGGATGGCTCCCGGCACCGAGTGCGTCAAGCCGGTGCTGGCGGACGGCACTCCGGTGCACCGCGAGCCGCTCGCCACCCGGTACACCGCGCCGCGGACCACCGTACGGTCGCACTGGTTCGGCGGGGGCGTGCTGAAACTGGCCCGCCCCGGGCAGCCGTGGTCGGTCTGGCTGTTCTGGGACGGCGACTGGCGGCTCAGGAACTGGTACGTCAACCTCGAGGAGCCGCGCACCCGGTGGGCCGGCGGGGTGGACTCCGTGGACCACTTCCTCGACATCGCCGTCTACCCCGACCGCAGCTGGAAGTGGCTGGACGAGGACGAGTTCGCGCAGGCGCAGCGGATCGGGCTGCTGGACCGGCACCAGGCGCAGCGGGTGCGGGACGCGGGGCGCGCGGCGGTGGACGTCGTGAAGGCCTGGGGGGCTCCGTTCTGCGACGGCTGGCAGGACTGGAGGCCCGATCCGGCCTGGGGAGTTCCGGTTTTGCCCGAGGACTGGGACCGCACCCCGGCGCATATGACCTCATGAGACCCTTGATGCGCCCCCGGGGTTCAAACGTAGGATCGTCCTCCGCCGGTCGTACGCGGGGGGTCTCCGCGGTCCCGTATCCGTAAATGACCTGCGGCGACCGGGACTTGACCGGAGGTCGACGCGAGCGAAAGGTAACGAGCGGGACGCGGTACCCGGGGGTGGTGGTGCCCCCGCCGCTGAGCGGGTATACCGCGACTGACCGAGTTGAGTGCAGCGCACATCGAGCGCAAACGGACGGAATTCCACGCGTGACGGAGTACCCCACCTCCCAGGAGGGCCCGCAGCCCGCCGTCGCCTCCGGCGGGGGTACGGACGAGCTCGGCCACGGCAAGGCCCCCATCGCGGCCGCCGAGGCCGTACGCACGCATGCCGACTTCCCGCGCCCGCGCGGCACCACCGGCGAGGGCTCCGGGCACGGCCCGGCGGACACCGGCCCGGCGGCCGCGCGCAGCCGCGACGGCGAGGCCGCCCGCAACGCGGGCCGGCGCGGGCCGCAGACCGACGGGGTCCCGGCCGGGCCGTCCGGCGCCGAGGCCGCCGTACGGGCGGTGGTGGACGCGGCTCCGGGCACCGGTGTCGGCGCGGCCGGCGCGGGCTCCGGTTCCGGGCCGGGCCACGGCCCGGGTGAGGTCGGCGTGGCCCGCCGCGAGGGCGACCGGCTGCGCTTCGTCGGCGCCGCGACGCGCCGGATCGCGCGCGGCATCGACCTCGACGAGATCGTGCTCGGCCTGTGCCGGGCGACCGTGCCGACCTTCTCCGACGCCATCCTGGTCTACCTGCGCGACCCGCTGCCCGTCGGCGACGAGCGGCCCGTCGGCCCGGTCGTCTTAAGGCTGCGCCGCACCGACCGGCTCCGGCCGATCGACGACCTCACCGACGCCGCCGAGGGCGCCGGGGCCGCGGGGGGCCCCGGCGAGCTCGACTTCAGCCAGCTGCCGCTGGTCGGGCCGCAGGGCGACCTGCCCGCGGCCGAGCTGTGCGAGATCCGGCCCGGCGGGGCCCTCGCCGAGGTGCTGCGCGGCGTACGGCCGGTGTTCGGGTCGGCCGCCGGGGCCAAGGACGCGCTGCCAGAGCTGCTGGGCGCCGACCATCCGGTGCCGCGCGGCCAGCGGGCCATCCTGGCCCCGCTGCGGGGCCGCCGCCGCGTGATCGGCGCGGCGGTGTTCCTGCGCACCCCGGACCGGGACGCCTTCGAGCAGAACGACCTGCTCGTCGCCGCGCAGCTGGCCACGCACACCGCGCTCGGCATCGACAAGGCCGTGCTCTACGGCCGCGAGGCCTACATCGCCGACGAGCTCCAGCGCACCATGCTGCCCGACGGCCTGCCCCAGCCCACCGGGGTCCGCCTGGCCTCCCGCTACCTGCCCGCCGCCGAGACGGCCCGGGTGGGCGGCGACTGGTACGACGCCATACCGCTGCCGGGCAGCCGGGTGGCGCTGGTGGTCGGTGACGTCATGGGCCACTCCATGACCTCGGCGGCGATCATGGGCCAGCTGCGCACCACCGCCCAGACCCTGGCCCAGCTGGACCTGCCGCCGGCGGAGGTGCTGCACCACCTGGACGAGCAGGCGCAGCGCCTGGGCTCCGACCGCATGGCCACCTGCCTGTACGCGGTCTACGACCCCGTCTCGCACCGCATCACCATCGCCAACGCCGGCCATCCGCCGCCGGTGCTGCTGCACCTGGGCGGCCGCGCCGAGGTGCTGCGCGTACCGCCGGGCGCCCCCATCGGGGTCGGCGGTGTGGACTTCGAGGCCGTGGAGCTGGACGCCCCGGCCGGGGCCACGCTGCTGCTGTACACGGACGGGCTGGTGGAGTCCCGGCTGCGGGACGTGTGGACCGGCATCGAACAGCTGCGGGAGCGGCTCGCCGCCACCGCGCAGCTGACCGGGCTGGACCACCCGCCGCCGCTGGAGGCCCTCTGCGACGACGTGCTGGACATGCTGGGCCCGGGAGACCGGGACGACGACATCGCGCTGCTGGCGGCCCGCTTCGAGGGGATCGCGCCCAGCGACGTGGCGTACTGGTTCCTGGACCCGGAGGAGACCGCTCCGGGCCGGGCCCGCCGGTTCGCCCGGCGGGCGCTGACCCGGTGGGGCCTGGAGGAGCTGAGCGACTCGCTGGAGCTGCTGGTCAGCGAGGTCGTCACCAACGCCGTCCGGTACGCGGAGCGGCCGGTGACGCTGCGCCTGCTGCGCACGGACGTGCTGCGCTGCGAGGTCGGGGACGACTCCCCGCAGCTGCCGCGCCAGCGCAGGGCCCGGGAGACCGACGAGGGCGGGCGCGGCCTGTTCCTGGTCAACCGGCTGGCCCGGCGCTGGGGTGCGACCCGGCTGAGCAGCGGCAAGGTGGTCTGGTTCGAGCTGCCGCTGCCGGGGCCGCACGAGCGGCGCTGACCCCGGACGACCGGTACGGCCGCGGCCCCGCAGCGTCTTCGCTGCGGGGCCGCGGGCCGTTCGGTGCCTAGCGCTGCTGCGGGTTCGGCAGCAGTATCGGCGGGGTGGGGTCCTTCGTCGGGGTCGGGTCCTTCGTCGGCGGCGTCGGCTTCTTCGTCGGCGGCGTCGGGTCCTTGGTGGACGAGGTCGGGTCCGGCTTGCCGGAGCTGCCCGACGGGTCCGGGGTGCCGGACGGGCGGGCGCCGGAGGTCGTCGGCGACGGGGAGACGGTGCCGCTGGGGGTGGCCGACGGGCTGGCGGAGCGCGCGGGCGGCGGGGTGCCCATCTTGGCGTCCGACAGGTCGAACTGGCCCGTGGTCTGGCCCTTCAGCGCGGCCGTCGTGTACGCCTGCCAGATCTGCGCGGGGAAGCTGGAGCCGCCCGCGCGGCCCTTGCCCGCGGTACCGGTCAGGGTGACCTGGTTGTGGGTGTTGGGGTCCTCGCCGAACATGGCGACGACGGTGACCAGTTCCGGGGTGTAGCCGGTGAACCAGGCGGCCACGTTCTTCTCGGTGGTGCCGGTCTTGCCCGCGGCCTCGTAGGCGGAGCTGCGCACGGCCTTGCCGGAGCCGTCCTCGACGACGCCGGTGAGGACCTTGGTGACGGTGTCGGCGGTGGTGCTGGTGAGGACCTGGGAACCGATGGGGGTGACGGGCTTGAACTCGCCGTCCTTGTGCTCGGCCTTCTTGATGATGGTCGGGGTGACCTTCTTGCCGTGGCTGTCGAGCGTGGCGTAGACGGCGGCCATCTCCACGGTGTTGGCGCTCATCGTGCCGAGCGACATGGCGGGCCTGTCCGCGAGCCAGCCCTCACGGTCGACCATGCCGAGGGAGAGCGCCGTCTTCTTCACGTTCGCCGGCTTGGCGTCCACGATCAGCTGGGCGTAGACCGAGTTCACCGAGGAGTTGGTGGCCTCCTGGATGGTGACCATCGGGTCGCCGTAGTTGATGTCGTCCTGGTTCTCCGGGGCGAACGGGGTGTCGCTGCCGACCACGGGGCGCTTGCTGGTGCCGTCGTAGAGGGTGTTCGGGTTGATCGGACGGCCGTCCTGGGTCTTCGCACCGTTCTCCAGGGCGGAGGCCAGCACGATCGGCTTGAAGGTGGAGCCCGGCTGGTAGTCGGTGCGCAGGGCGTTGCTCGCCGACTTCTCGGTCAGGCCCACGCCGCCGTACATCGCGACGATGTAGCCGGTCTTGGCGTCCACGGAGGTGGCGCCGGCCTGGACGCTCTGGTCCTGGGGCCGGTCCTTGGTGTTCTTGCGCTCCAGCTTGGACTCCAGCTCGTCCTGGACGGCCTTCTCCAGGGCGGCCTGCTTCTTCTTGTCGATGGCGAGGGTGATCGTCCAGCCGCCGGCGGCTATCTCGGAGTCCTTGATGCCCTGCCGGTTCATCTCGACCTCGGCGGCCTGGATCAGGTAGCCCTTCTGCCCGTCCATGCCCGGACGCGGCTTGGGCTTGATCGGCTCCTGGAACTTCAGGGTCTGGCGCTTGGCCTTGTCCAGCTTGCCCATCTCGACCATGTTGTCGAGGACGGCGTTGAAGCGGATCATGACCAGCCGCTTGCCGTTGGGGCCGGCGGTCGCCCAGTCGTACTGGCTGGGTGCCTGGATGACGGCGGCGAGGTAGGCGCCCTGCTCCAGGGTCAGCTTCTCGGAGTCGACTCCGTAGTAGGCCTGGGCGGCGGCCTGGATGCCGTACGCGTTGCGGCCGTAGAAGTTGGTGTTCAGGTAGCCGGCCAGGATGTCGGGCTTCTCCATGCGCTGGTCGACCTTGAGGGAGATGATCAGCTCCCGCAGCTTGCGCGTCGGCGACTGGTCCTGGGTCAGGTAGTAGTTCTTGACGTACTGCTGGGTGATCGTCGAACCGCCGGCCGTGCCCTTGCCGCGGACCGTGTTGACCAGGCCCCGGGCCACGCCCATGACGTCGACGCCGCGGTCCTGGTAGAAGGTCTTGTTCTCGATGGCGATGAACGCGGTGCGGACGTCCTCGGGGATCTTGTCGATCGTGACGATCTCGCGGTTCATGTCGCCGGTGCGGGCCATGATCGAGCCGTCGGCGTACTTGTAGGTGTTGCTCTGGAGCGTCGCGGTCTTGTTCGGGTCGCTCGGCTCGTCCACGGAGAAGTAGAGGGCGACGGCGGCGACGACCATGAGGAGGAGTCCGCCGAGGAAAGTCCCCAGGATCGTCTTCCAGTTGAGGAAGCGGCGTATGCCGCTGCGCTTCCCGGTCGCCTTGCCCGCGCGCCCGCCGGCGCGCCCGCTCGGCGCTTTCCGCGCACCGCGTTGCTGCTGCGCCCGTCGCGCATCTGCTCGGCCCATCGCTCCCGCTCCGCTCGATTACCCCCCCGACGTCAGCTCAGAAAACTAACACCGCAGGCTGTGACAAAGGTTGATCAACCCTGATCAATACCGGTCAAATCGGACGTGAGAATCAGCACCCACTCCGATGGAACCGACGCTCACGATGCCGGAAGGGTTGCGGTGACCGCAAAAAGTGATATCACTTTGATAGGGCGCCGCGGTCGACGACGGCCGGACACAACGGGCCAAACAGGGGGAATCCATGACAGTCGCAGCTGACACACGGTCCGGCGAGGTACGGGAGTTCACGGCCCGCAGCGTCGGCGGCGGGCCCGCCCTGCTCGGCGGGCTGGCGGGGGTCGCCGCCGGTGCGGGCCTGCTCGCCCTCGCCGCGGCGGCGGACGCGACGGCCGCCAGGGCGGTCCTGATCCCGCTGGGCGCCCTGCTGGCCCTCGGCGCGCTCTTCGCCATGACCGGGCTGAACACCGTGGCCCCGGGCGAGGCCAGGGTGGTCCAGCTGTTCGGCCGCTACCGGGGCACGGTGCGCACGGACGGGCTGCGCTGGGTCAACCCGCTGACCTCGCGCGAGAAGATCTCCACCCGGGTCCGCAACCACGAGACGGCCGTCCTGAAGGTCAACGACGCCTACGGCAACCCCATCGAGCTGGCGGCGGTCGTGGTGTGGAGGGTCTCGGACACGGCGCGGGCCGTCTTCGAGGTCGAGGACTTCACCGAGTTCGTCGAGACGCAGACCGAGGCGGCGGTGCGCCACATCGCCATCGAGTACCCCTACGACTCCCACGAGGAGGGCGGCCTCTCGCTGCGCGGCAACGCCGAGGAGATCACCGAGAAGCTCGCGGCCGAGCTGGCGACCCGGGTCGAGGCGGCGGGCGTGCGGATCATCGAGTCCCGCTTCACGCATCTCGCGTACGCTCCGGAGATCGCCTCCGCGATGCTCCAGCGCCAGCAGGCGGGCGCCGTCGTGGCGGCCCGCAAGCAGATCGTGGAGGGTGCGGTGGGCATGGTCGAACTCGCCCTGACCCGGCTGGCCGAGGAGGACATCGTGGACCTGGACCCGGAGCGCAAGGCCTCCATGGTCTCGAACCTGATGGTGGTGCTCTGCGGCGACCGCGCGGCCACGCCGGTCATCAACACGGGCACCCTCTACCAGTGACCCCCTCCGGCGGAGCGCGCCCCGGCGGCCAGGACCCGGGCGAGCCGGGGGCCGCCCGGGCCGGGCGGCAGGCGCGTAAGCAGGTCCTCCTGCGGCTGGACCCCCAGGTGTACGAGGCCCTCGCGCGCTGGGCCGGCGAGGAGCTGCGCAGCGCGAACGCGCAGATCGAGTTCCTGCTCCGCAGGGCCCTGTCCGAGTCGGGCCGCCTCCCCGGGGGCGCCGCCCCGATCCCCCCGCGCGGCCGCCCCCGCAACTCCCCCGACTCCTGAGCCGGACGGCGCGCGGCGCGCGCCACTCCGTACGCCCCCACCCGCACCCGAAGGCCCGCCGGCGCCCCGCCGGCGGGCCTTCGGCGTGACCGGTCGCGCGAATCCGCACCTCGGGCAGCTATACACCGTGCGTATACACCCCGTGTATAGTCGCGCCCATGTCCATCGGTCACACCCTGCTCGGCCTCCTGGAGGCCGGCCCGCGCCACGGCTACGACCTCAAGCGCGCCTTCGACGAGACCTTCGGCCACGACCGCCCCCTCGCCTACGGGCAGGTCTACTCGACCATGTCCCGCCTCCTGAAGAACGGCCTCGTCGAGGTCGAGGGGATCGAGAGCGGCGGCGGCCCCGACCGCAAGCGCTACGCCATCACCAGCGCCGGCATCACCGACGTCGAGCACTGGCTCTCCCAGCCCGAGAAGCCCGAGCCCTACCTCCAGTCCACCCTGTACACCAAGGTGGTCCTGGCCCTGCTCACCCACCGCAGCGCCGACGAACTGCTGGACACCCAGCGCGCCGAGCACCTGCGCCTGATGCGCATCCTGACCCAGCGCAAGCGCAAGGGGGACATCGCCGACCAGCTGGTCTGCGACCATGCCCTGTTCCACCTGGAGGCCGACGTCCGCTGGCTCGAACTGACCGCCGCCCGACTGGACCAACTCGCCCGGGAGGTACGCCGATGACCCCGGCCGGATCCCTGCTCACCGCCACGGACCTGTGCAAGGCGTACGGACCCACCAAGGCCCTGGACGGGGCCGGGTTCTCCATCCACCCCGGCGAGGTCGTCGCCCTCATGGGGCCCTCCGGCTCCGGCAAGTCGACGCTGCTGCACTGCCTCGCCGGGATCGTCCGACCGGACTCCGGCACCGTCACCTACGCCGGCCGCGAGCTGTCCGCGATGAACGACGCCGAGCGCAGCGCCCTGCGCCGCGGCGACTTCGGCTTCGTCTTCCAGTTCGGCCAGCTCGTCCCCGAGCTGACCTGCGTGGAGAACGCGGCCCTGCCGCTGCGCCTGGCCGGGACCAGGCGCAAGGAGGCCGAGCGGACCGCCCTGCACTGGATGGAGCGGCTCCAGGTCGAGGACCTCGCCGCCAAGCGCCCCGGCGAGGTCAGCGGCGGCCAGGGCCAGCGCGTGGCCGTGGCGCGGGCCCTGGTCACCGGCCCCCGGGTGATCTTCGCGGACGAGCCCACGGGCGCCCTGGACTCCCTCAACGGCGAGCTGGTGATGCAGCTGCTCACCGAGGCCGCGCGGTCCGCGAACGCCGCCGTCGTCCTCGTCACGCACGAGACGCGCGTCGCCGCGTACTCCGACCGCGAGATCGTCGTACGCGACGGCCGGTCCCGCGACATGGAGCGGATCGTATGAGCACGGCGCGGGCCTGGGCCCGGGACCTCGCGATGGGCGCCCGGTTCGCCCTCGGCGGCGGGCGCGAGGGCTGGTTGCGCACCCTGTTCACCGGCGTCGGCGTCGGCCTCGGAGTGGCGCTGCTGCTGATCAGTACGGCGGTCCCCGGCGCGCTCCGCGCCCGGGACGAGCGCGCCGACGCCCGCTCCACCGTGTCGGCTCCCGAGGCGGCGGCGCCGGGCCGGAACACCCTGCTGGTCGGCAACGCGAACATGACCTTCCGCGGCCAGGACATCGAGGGCCGGCTGCTGAGGCCGGAGGGCTCCGAAGCCCCGCTGCCGCCGGGCCTGAAGGCGTTCCCCGCAGCCGGCGAGCTGGCCGTCTCCCCCGCCCTGGACGAGTTGCTGCGCTCCCCCGGCGGCGCGCTGCTGCGCGAACGCCTCGACGGGCGGATCAGTGCGGTCATCGGCGACGCCGGGCTGACCGGTCCGGCCGAACTCGCCTTCTACCAGGGCGCCGACAGCCTCCCGCTCCCCGGGCCGGGCGAGTACCGCGTCAAACGCGTCACCGGCTTCGCCGACGCCCTGGAGAGCGGGCCGCTCAGCCCGGTGCTCATGCTGATGGCCGTGCTGACCTTCGTGGCGCTGCTGATGCCGGTCGCCGTGTTCATCGCCGCCGCCGTCCGCTCCGGCGGGGAGCGGCGCGACCTGCGGCTGGCCGCGCTGCGCCTGGTCGGGGCCGACGCCCGGACGGTCCGCCGGATCGCGGCCGGCGAGGCGCTGGCCGGGGCGGTGGCCGGGCTGGTCCTCGGCTCCGGGTTCTTCCTGATCGGGCGCCGGCTGGTCGGCTCGTTCTCCTTCAACCAGCGCAGCGTCTTCCCGGCCGACCTCGACCCCTCGCCGGGGCTGGCGGCGCTGGTGGCCCTGGCCGTGCCCCTCGCGGCGGTCGGCGTCACCCTGTTCACGCTGCGCGGGGTCGTCATCGAGCCGCTGGGTGTCCTGCGCACGGCCGCGCAGGGCCGCCGCCGCGTCTGGTGGCGGCTGCTGCCGCCCCTGGGCGGGCTCGGCCTGCTCGCGCCGCTGGCGGGCCGGGGCAACGACCACGGCCGCTTCAGCCAGTGGCAGGTCACCGCGGGCGTGGCGCTGCTGCTGGTGGGGATCACGGCGCTGCTCCCCTGGCTGCTGGAACGTTTCGTCGCACGGCTGGGCGGCGGTCCCGTCTCCTGGCAGCTGGCCGTTCGCCGCCTCCAGGCCTCCAACGGCCCCGCCGTCCGCCTGGTCAACGGCATCGCGGTGGCGGTCGCCGGGGCCATCGCGCTGCAGATGTTCTTCACCAGTACGGAGGGCGACTTCACCGAGGAGACCGGGCAGGATCCGTCCCGGGCGTCGGTGGCGGTCATGCTGCACAGCGGCAGGGAGTCCGGCATGGAGGCGCTCGCCCAGCGGATCGCCGCGACCCCGGGCGTGGTGCGGACGGTGGCGCTGGAGCACGTCAACACCGCGGCGCAAGTGCCCAGTCCGGAGTCGGTGCCGTTGACCGTCGGCACCTGCGAGGCGCTCGCCGAGGTCGCCGAGATCGGCGCCTGCCGGGACGGGGACGCCTTCGTCCTGTCCGGCGGCCCCCTCGGCTTCGCCGTCAAGCCCGGTGACCGGCTCTTCGCCGGTGACGTCTCGGTCTCCCCGCAGCAGTCCGCCGAAGCGGGCGGCAAGACGGTCGAGTGGGCCGTCCCGGCGGACGCCCGCACGGTCCCGGCGCGCGAGGACCCCGCGGGAGGCTTCCGCACCGGCCTGCTCGCCACCCCCGCCGCCGCCCCGCAGGGCCTGGCCCGCGCCAGGTCCGCGCAGGTCTTCGTCCAGGTCGACGATGCCGACCCGGACGCGCTGGAGCGGGTCCGGACGGCCGCCTTCAAGGCGAACCCCTTCGACACGGCGATGACCCTGCGCTCCACCCGGCAGGACCCCCACTACACGGGCATCCGCACCGGGCTGTTCTTCGGCGCGACCGGGGTGCTGGTCCTGATCGGCACCAGCCTGCTGGTCTCCCAGCTGGAGCAGCTGCGCGAACGCCGCAAGCTCCTCTCGGCGCTGGTCGCCTTCGGCACCAAGCGCTCGACGCTGAGCCTGTCGGTGCTGTGGCAGTCGGCCCTGCCCGTCGGCCTCGGCCTCGTCCTGGCGGCGGCCGTCGGCATCACCCTGGGCGGGGTCCTGACCCGGATGGCACGCGTCCCCTTCCGCGTCGACTGGGGCTCGGTCCTCGCGCTCACCGGCGCCGGCGCGGGCGTGGTGGCGGCGGTCACCCTGCTGTCCCTGCCGGCGCTGCTGCGGCTGATGCGCCCGGACGGGCTGCGCACGGAGTAGCGGGGCAGCGGGGCAGCGGGGCAGCCCCGGCAGCGGCGCACGGCCTCAGTCGGTGGGCCACACCGGGAGCGGGCGCACCGCCTCGCGCAGGGCGCCCGCGACGGCCCGGAACTCCTCCTGGCGGGCCGTGCCGGTCCGCATGGCCAGCGCGATCCGCCGCGAGGGGGCCGGCTCGGCGAAGTACCCGGTCGCCAGGTGCTCGTTGCGGGCCGTCTCCAGCCGCAGCGCGGTACGCGGCAGCAGGGTCACCCCGAGCCCCCCGGCGACGAGCTGGACGAGCGTGGAGAGCCCCGCCGCCGTGGTGGTCACGTCCGCTCCGGCGCCGCGCCCGGCCTCCCGGCAGATGTCCAGGGCCTGGTCGCGCAGGCAGTGCCCCTCGTCAAGCAACAGGAGCTGGAGCCCGCGCAGTTCCTCGCGCGGAATGTCGCGCCGCCCGGCCAGCGGGTGCTCGCGCGGGGCCAGCAGGACGAAGTCCTCGTCGAAGAGCGGCAGTTCGGTGACGCCGGGCACGCCCAGCGGCACCGCGAGGAGCAGCAGGTCCAGCCGCCCGCCGGCCAGTCCCTCCAGCAGCGAGGCCGTCTGCTCCTCGTGCACCTGGAGGTCCATCCCGGGATAGCTGCGGTGGAACAGCCCGAGCACGGTCGGCAGCAGGTACGGGGCCACGGTCGGGATCACCCCGAGCCGCAGCACCCCGGTGAAGGGGGCCCGTACCGAGTCGGCCTCCTCCAGCAGCCCGCCCAGCGCGTCCAGCACGCCCCGCGCCCGCACCGCGATCCGCTCCCCCGCCGGGGAGAGCAGCACCTTGCGGGTGGTGCGTTCCAGCAGCCGCACCCCGAGTGCCTCCTCCAGCGCCGAGACGGCACCGGAGAGAGCGGGCTGGCTCATGCCGATCGCCGCGGCGGCGTCGCGGAAGTGCAGGTGCTCCGCGACCGCCGCGAAGGCGCGCAGCTGCGCCAGCGTCGGCTGCTTCGGTCCTCTACTACTCACAGCCACTGATAGGTACCTCCGATCACCCGACACAAGACTAGCTATTTCCGCAATCAATGCAGCTGTGCCAGCATGTGAGATCCGTCCAACCCTCTCGGAAAGCCCCCAAAAGGGTCACTTTCCATTCCGCAAGGAGTGAGTGTGCTCACTGTCGGTGACAAGTTCCCCACCTACGATCTGACCGCCTGCGTCTCCCTGGAGGCCGACAAGCAGTTCGCGCAGATCGACCACAAGGCCTACGAGGGCAAGTGGCGCGTGGTGTTTTTCTGGCCTGCCGACTTCACCTTCGTCTGCCCGACCGAGATCGCCGCGTTCGGCAAGCTGAACGACGAGTTCGCGGACCGCGACGCGCAGGTCCTCGGCGTCTCGGGCGACTCGGAGTACGTCCACCACGCCTGGCGCAAGGACCACGCCGACCTGCGTGACCTGCCCTTCCCGATGCTGGCCGACGTCAAGCACGAGCTGATGCAGGCCTGCGGCGTCGAGGGCGAGGACGGCTTCGCCAAGCGCGCGGTCTTCATCGTCGACCCGAACAACGAGATCCAGTTCGCCATGGTGACCGCCGGTTCCGTGGGCCGCAACCCCAAGGAGGTCCTGCGGGTCCTCGACGCCCTGCAGACCGACGAGCTGTGCCCGTGCAACTGGAACAAGGGCGAGAGCACCCTCGACGCCGGCGCCCTGCTGGCCGGTGAGTGACGGATGTCCCTCGACTCCCTCAAGTCGGCCATACCGGACTTCGCCAAGGACCTGAAGCTCAACCTCGGTTCGGTCATCGGCAATCAGGACACCCTGACCCAGCAGCAGCTGTGGGGCACCGTCCTGTCCTGCGCGATCGCCGCCCGCTCCCCGCGCGTCCTGCGTGAGCTGGAGCCCGAGGCCAAGGCCGCGCTGTCCCCGGAGGCGTACACCGCCGCCAAGTCCGCCGCGGCGGTCATGGCGATGAACAACGTCTTCTACCGCACGCGCCACCTGCTCTCCGACCCGGAGTACGGCACGCTGCGCGCGGGCCTGCGGATGAACGTCATCGGCAACCCGGGCGTGGAGAAGGTCGACTTCGAGCTCTGGTCCCTCGCGGTCTCCGCGATCAACGGCTGCGGCCAGTGCCTGGACTCGCACGAGCAGGTCCTGCGCAAGGCGGGCGTCGGCCGCGAGACGGTCCAGGAGGCCTTCAAGATCGCCTCGGTGATCCAGGCCGTCGCCGTCACCCTCGACGCCGAAGCGGCCCTGGCCGCCGAGTAGCACCCGTACGGGTCCTCCCGTACGCGCCACCGTGCCCCCGCAGCCCTTCCGGGCGGCGGGGGCACGGTCGTAGGCTCAGGCTCGCTGATCGTCCCCGGCCTCCAGCGCGGCAGCCCGTACCGCAGTGGCTCCGTGCGGCCCCGGGCCGCTCGCGGCGCCGGCCGCGTGGTTCCGCTCGCGCGAATAGGCCCGCAGGTAGACGACCACGGTGTTGGTGACGGCCACCAGGGGCACCGCGACCACCGCTCCGCCGATGCCCGCGATCATCCCGCCGGCCGCCACCGCGAGCACCACCGCGAGCGGGTGGACCCGTACGGCCCGGCCGAGGATGAAGGGCTGGAGCACGTGCCCCTCGATCTGCTGGACCGCCAGTACCACGCCCAGCACCGCCAGGGCGATGACGGGCCCCTGCGTCACCAGCGCCACGACCACGGCGAGCGCCCCGGAGATGACGGCGCCGACGAGCGGGATGAAGGCGAACAGGAAGATGAACACGGCCAGCGGCACGGCCATCGTCACGTCGAGGAAGTACAGCCCGAGACCGATGAAGACGGCGTCGATCAGCGCGACGAGGACCGTGCCGCGCACGTACGCGGTCAGCGTGCGCCAGGCACGCGGACCGGCGCCCGCGACGCCGGGGCGGGCGGCGGCCGGGACCAGGCCGAGCACCCAGGTCCAGATGCGCTTGCCGTCGTAGAGCAGGAAGAGCGTCGAGAACATCGCGAGGAGCATGCCCGTCAGCACCTCGACGAGCACCGTCACGCCCTGGAGTCCGGCGGAGGTGATCTCCTCGGTGTTGGTGCCGATGGTCTCGCTGAGGTTCTTCGCGATGTCGTTGATCTGCTTCTCGGTCACGTGGAACGGACTGTCCAGTGCCCAGCTCTTCAGCTCGTTGATGCCCTCGCGGAGCCGGTTGGAGAGGTCGTCGAGGTTCTCCATGACCTGCCAGACCACGAACCAGCCGACCAGTCCGATGACGACGAACCCGAGGATCGCCGTGACGGCGGTGGCCAGCCCGCGCGGCAGGCCGAGCCTGCGCAGCCGCACCACGAACGGCTGGAGCAGCGCGGTGACGAGCAGGGCCGCGGCGAAGGCGAGGACGACCAGGCGGACTTCGCTGATCACCTTCATCAGCACCCAGACCATCCCGGCGAGCAGCAGCAGCCGCCAGCTGGCCTCGGCGGCGACCCGCACCCCCCACGGGATGACGGTCACCGGGTCGGGCCGCGCGGGCGCCGGGAGCACCGCGCGGTGCCCGGCCGCCTCCTCGGCTCCGGGCGCTGGCGCGGCCACCACGGAGGCGGGCAGCGGCGGTTCACCGGCGTCCTCCGCCTCGACCTCGGCCCGCCGTTCGTGCAGGCGAGCCTCCATCCGGCTCAGTCTGCTGCCGAGCCGGCCGAGCCAGCCTGCCCTCTTCGCCATGTCGTTCCCTTCCCCCGCCCAGCGGTGACACCTCGCACGACCGTACACGCGCGGAACCCCACACCGTCGTACGGTGTGGGGTTCCCCGAGGTTGTACGCGGGCCCTACGAGGGGGCTCTACGCGGGGCTCTAGTACCAGCCGTTGGCCTGGTGGAAGCTCCAGGCGCTGCACGGGCTGCCGTAGCGCTCGTTCATGTAGCCCAGGCCCCACTTGATCTGGGTGGCCGGGTTGGTGCGCCAGTCGGCGCCGGCCGAGGCCATCTTCGAACCGGGGAGCGCCTGGACCAGACCGTAGGCTCCCGAGGAGGAGTTCACGGCCTTGTAGTTCCAGGTCGATTCCTGGTTGATGATGTTCGAGAAGCACTGGAACTGGCCCGCCGGGACCAACTGCTGGGCGATGGCCTTGACCTGGGCGACCGTGTAGGAGCCCTGGACGGCGAAGTCGCCGGCGTCGCGCGTGGCGGACCGGCTGGCGACCTCGCCCTTCTCCTCGCGCTCTTCCTTGAGCTTGGCGTCGGCTTCCGCCTTCTTCGCCTGCTCCGCCTTCTCGGCCTCCGCCTTCTTGGACTTGGCGTCCTCGGCGGCCTGGAGGCGGGCGGCCTCCTCCGCCGAGCGCTTGGCGTCGGCGTCGGCGGCGTGGGCGATGCTGTCGGCCTGCTGCGCCAGGGTGGCGCTCTGGACCTGGGCCTGCTCGCCGACCGGGATGTCAGTGAGGAGAGTCGCGCCGGACGCGGTCGTCTCGAGATCGTTCGAGGCGGCATCGCCAGTGGCGACGCCGACGACTGCGCCGACGGTGGTGACCGCGGTGGCCGAAGCCACTGCGAACCCCCGGACCGAGATCCGGCTCACACGGTGTCCTTCCAGCAGCGTCCGCAGTGACCGCGCGGTCGCAAGAGTGCCCCCTCGACACTGGTCTCCGGGGTGATGAGGTCACTGGAGACGCGGGCCCGTGGGCAACTCCCTTGCGGGGGCTGCCGCGTGTTCCGGGCGGCATACGGACGTCGGCTGTGGAGTTGTGGTACTGCGCGTATCCCAACGGGAGATACACCTGTGCCGTATGCGGGGCCTGACGGAAAACAGACTCTGCCGGACCTCGACGCCGCAGGGCAATTCCGCGTTGCGTGGGAAAGGTCACACCTGCCATGACGCCGCTGTTTTCGGCAAAGGCCTGTGCAGCGGGACGCCGCCCGGCTAGGCTCCTGCGCCTTTGCCGGGCGGCGTCAACTCACCGGCCCGCTATGGGGGTTTTACCC
Source organism: Streptomyces sp. NPDC048352 (assembly GCF_040651895.1). Taxonomy (NCBI): domain Bacteria; kingdom Bacillati; phylum Actinomycetota; class Actinomycetes; order Kitasatosporales; family Streptomycetaceae; genus Streptomyces; species Streptomyces sp. NPDC048352. Next base: position 84,746 of record NZ_JBEZKZ010000006.1, on the reverse strand, counting down.
CGTTCTCGGCTAGAGGTTCTCCAGCATCTCCGTCACGAGGGCGGCGATCGGGGAGCGCTCGGACCGGGTCAGCGTGATGTGGGCGAAGAGCGGATGCCCCTTCAGCTTCTCAACGACGGCGACCACTCCGTCGTACCGGCCGACCCGCAGATTGTCCCGCTGGGCCACGTCATGGGTCAGGACCACCCGGGAATTGGCCCCGATCCGGGACAGAACGGTCAGCAGGACGTTGCGCTCCAGGGACTGGGCCTCGTCCACGATGACGAACGCGTCGTGCAGCGACCGGCCGCGGATGTGCGTGAGCGGCAGGACCTCCAGCATCCCGCGCCCCAGCACCTCCTCGATGACCTCGCGCCCGGCGACCGCCGACAGGGTGTCGAAGACGGCCTGCGCCCAGGGGCTCATCTTCTCGGCCGCGTCCCCGGGCAGGTAGCCGAGGTCCTGGCCGCCCACCGCGTACAGCGGCCGGAAGACCATGACCTTCTGGTGCTGCCTCCGCTCCAGCACCGCCTCCAGGCCCGCGCACAGCGCCAGCGCCGACTTGCCGGTGCCGGCCCGGCCGCCCATCGAGATGATCCCGATCTCCGGGTCGAGCAGCAGGTCCAGGGCGATGCGCTGCTCGGCGCTGCGGCCGTGCAGCCCGAAGGCCTCGCGGTCGCCCCGTACGAGCTTCACGTTGCCGTCGGCCGTGACGCGGCCCAGGGCCTTGCCGCGCTCCGACTGGAGGACCAGCCCGGTGTGCACGGGCAGTTCCGCGGCCTCCGGTACGTGGAGCCGCTCCTCGGAGTAGAGCAGGTCGACCTGCTCCCCGGAGAGCGCCAGGTCGCTCATGCCGGTCCAGCCGCCGTCGGTGATCGCGAGCTCCGCGCGGTACTCCTCGGCGAGCAGCCCCACGGAGGAGGCCTTGATGCGCAGCGGGAGATCCTTCGAGACGACCGTGACGTCGTAGCCCTCGGCCTGGAGGTTGCGGGCGACCGCGAGGATCCGCGAGTCGTTGTCCCCCAGCCGGAAGCCCGCCGGCAGGACGCCGGGGTCGGAGTGGTTGAGCTCGACGCGCAGGCTGCCGCCCAGGTCGCCCAGCGGGATGGGGGCGTCGAGGCGGCCGTACCGGACCCGGAAGTCGTCGAGCAGGCGCAGGGCCTGACGGGCGAAGTAGCCGAGTTCGGGATGGTGCCTCTTGGCCTCCAGCTCGGTGATCACCACGATCGGGAGCACGACCTCGTGCTCGTCGAAACGGGAGAACGCGTTGGGGTCGGCCAGCAGGACGCTGGTGTCGAGGACGTAGGTCCGCCTGTCGGGCAGGCGGCGCTTTGTGCTGGTCACCACGGAAGGACGTACCCCCTCGGAAGAGGTCGGGCCATGAAGACCGGACCGGTCATCGGCGCCATTGCCAGGGCCGAATTCCGGCCCTCCAATCCGTCCGTGCGAACCGCACGCGCGTCCTGGTGCAAAGGGCCTCCCGGGCGGACGGCCCTGTGCCGTCCGCTGAGACTCGACACCCGTGGATCGGGCATCGACCTGCCAGGGTTATGCCCTCGAACGAGCGCCGCCATGCCATGGCATATGACGGACGCTCGGTGAATCCCAGGTGAAGGCTTTTCGCGGGGGCGGGAGGGGCCGAGGGGGTGTCAGCCGCTCCCGGTCAGGTGCCGTACCGCCGGTGGCGGGCGGCGTAGTCGCGCAGGGCGCGCAGGAAGTCGACCTTGCGGAAGGCCGGCCAGAAGACCTCGCAGAAGTAGTACTCGGAGTGCGCGCTCTGCCAGAGCATGAATCCGGACAGCCGCTGCTCACCGCTGGTGCGGATCACCAGGTCCGGGTCGGGCTGGCCGCGGGTGTAGAGGTGCTCCGCGATGTGGTCGATGTCCAGGACCTCGGCGAGCTCCTCGAAGGAGGTGCCCTTCTCGGCGTGCTCCAGGAGGAGCGAGCGGACGGCGTCGGCGATCTCCTGGCGGCCGCCGTAGCCGACGGCGACGTTGACCAGTATCCCGTCGACGTCGTGCGTGGCCTGTTCGGCCTCCTTCAGCACGGTCTGCGTCCGCGCGGGCAGGATGTCCAGGTTGCCCACGTGGTGGACGCGCCAGCGGCCGTCCTCGGCGAGGCCCCGGACCGTGTTCTCGATGATGTTGAGCAGCGGCCGGAGCTCGACCTCCGGCCGGTCCAGGTTGTCCGTGGAGAGCATCCACAGGGTGACGACCTCGACGTCCGTCTCGGTGCACCAGCCGAGCATCTCGGAGATCTTGTCGGCGCCGGCCTGGTGGCCCTGCTCCGTCGTACCTCCGGACGCCTTGGCCCAGCGCCTGTTCCCGTCCAGGATGACGCCGATGTGCTTGGGCGACGCGTCATGGTCGAGGCGGCCTTCCACCCGGCGTGCATAGAGCCTGTACACCAGGTCGCGCAGCTTCACGATCTTCCAGCCCCTCCGTGCAAAGCCCCCGTGCGAATTGCGGTCTCCCCCGAGTCCGCCACATTACTGCGCGGCGGGATCGGGTACCCAACTCGGTCCGTCACAGGTCCGTGATAGCAAGGACAACGTGACTGATAACAATCCCTATCGGGCAGAGCCCTCGCGCTACGACTCCATGCACTACCGGCGCACGGGTCGCAGTGGCCTCAAGCTCCCCGCCATCTCCCTCGGCCTCTGGCACAACTTCGGCGACGACCGGTCCCTGGAGTCCCAGCGGGCGATCCTGCGCCGCGCCTTCGACCTCGGCGTGACCCACTTCGACCTGGCCAACAACTACGGCCCGCCGCCCGGCTCCGCCGAGCTGAACTTCGGCAAGGTCTTCGCCCAGGACTTCGCGCGCTACCGCGAGGAGCTGGTGCTGTCCACCAAGGCCGGTTACCTCATGCACCCCGGCCCGTACGGCGAATGGGGCAGCCGCAAGTACCTGCTGGGCTCGCTCGACGCCTCGCTGAAGCGGATGGGCGTGGACTACGTCGACATCTTCTACTCGCACCGCTTCGACCCGCAGACCCCGCTGGAGGAGACCATGGGCGCGCTCGCGTCCGCGGTCCAGCAGGGCAAGGCGCTGTACGTGGGCGTGTCCTCGTACACCGCCGAGCAGACGGCGCAGGCGGCGCGGATCCTGACGGACATGGGCGTGCGGCCGCTGATCCACCAGCCCTCGTACTCCATGATCAACCGCTGGACGGAGGAGGACGGGCTGCTGGACACCCTGGAGGAGGCCGGCATGGGCTGCATCTCCTTCGCGCCCCTCGCGCAGGGGATGCTGACCGGCAAGTACCTCCGGGGGATCCCGGAGGGCTCGCGGGCCAGCCAGGGCAAGTCGCTGAGCCCCGAGCTGCTGTCGGACGACGTCGTCCGCCGGCTCGGCGGGCTGAACGACATCGCGGCCCGGCGCGGGCAGTCCCTGGCCCAGCTGGCGCTGACCTGGGTGCTGCGGGACGACCGGATGACCTCGGCGCTGATCGGCGCGTCGAGCGTGGAGCAGCTGGAGGAAAACCTCGCCGCGCTGTCCGCGGAACCGCTGACGGAGGAGGAGCTGAAGGAGATCGACTCCTTCGCGGTGTCCACCCCCGGCACCAACCTCTGGGCCCAGCGCGGCTGACCTGCGCGTTTGCCCGGGGGGCGGGTGGAACGAAAAACGGGCCGGTCCGTGGGGGGGATACGGACCGGCCCGAGGGGGGGGTTCCACCATAACCCTTCGTAAAGCGTCCTGCGTGCATCGGCGCAAGATGATTACGCTCCGAATCCGCCCAGCAGCACTCCGGTGAGGGCTCCGGCGGCCATCCAGGGGCCGAAGGCGAAGCCCTGGTGGCGGCCCGCCCGGCCCCGCAGCACGAGGGCGAGGCCGTACAGCGCCCCGTAGAGCAGCCCGAGGAACGCCCCGGCCGCCCATACCCCCCACCCGTACCACCCAAGAGCGACCCCCAGCGGCAGCGCCAGCTTGACGTCGCCGAGGCCCATCCCGGCGGGGTTGACCAGGAACAGCACGAGGTACGCGGCCCCGAGCGCGAGCCCGCCCAGCAGGGCGAGCCGCCAGGACCCGGCGGCGCCCGGCAGCAGCGCGGCCGCGCCGAGCAGCGCGGCGCAGGCCGCGGCCAGGGGCAGGGTCAGCACGTCGGGGAGCCGGTGCACCGCGAGGTCCACCAGGGCCAGCAGCACCAGGGCCGGCGCCAGGGCGATGAACACCGCCGCCTCGGGCCGCGCCCCGACGGCCGCGCCGAGCCCGGCGCACACGGCAGCGGTGGCGGCGGCGACCCGGCCCGCGCGGGGTCCGTAGCCGGGCGCGGCGCCCAGCCAGCCGGGCAGCGGCCGCCCCCGGGGGCAGTGCGCCCGCCAGGGCTCGCCGGGCTCGACGGAGAGCCGGTAGGCGGCGCGCGGCAGCCCGAGCCCCGCGGTGGCCCCGTACGCGGCGCCGAGGATGATCACGAGTACGCCCACCCCCCGACGGTAGGCCCGCCGCGCCCCCGCGGGGATGGGCCCGTGGACCCCTTCCGCGCCGGGGACGGGCCGGGGACGGCCGGGGACGGGCCGGGGACACCTAGGGTGGCCGCATGGCGCACTGGCAGGACGGCCCCGGCACCCTCCGCTTCGGCACGTCGGCGATCCCGCTGGAGATCGCCGCCTCCTACCGGGCCCGGACCCGCGGCCTGCTCGGCCGCGACGGCGTCGAGGGGGCGCTGCTGCTGACCCCGGCCGCGAGCGTGCACACCTTCCGGATGCGGTTCCCGATCGACGTGGCCTACCTCGACCGCCGCATGCGCGTGATCGCGCTGACCACGATGCCGCCCGGCCGCCTCGGCCTCCCCCGCCTCCGCGCCCGGCACGTCCTGGAGGCCGCGGCCGGTGCGATGGCCGGCTGGGGTCTCGGTGTCGGGACCCTGGTGGCCGTCTCGACTCGGACTGGGTGACGCGCCGTCCGGGCGGTAGGTTGGGGCGGTTGAGCTGGGGTCTCAGGGGAGCGGCATGACGGAGAACGCGCGGATCAAGGCGCTGGAGCAGATCATGCCGGCGACGCACGGCGCCGACGAGGACATCGACTGGCAGGCGGCCGAGGCCGTCTGGGGGACCCGTTTCCCGTCCGACTTCGTGGCGTTCATGGGGCGTTTCGGCGCCGGCTCCATCAACGGCGAGGCCAGCATCCTGCTGCCGCTGCCCAAGCCGGGTCTCCAGTGGGACCCGGCCGAGATGGCCGAGGAGACCGCCAACGCCCGGCAGGTCCTCCGGGAGGCCGCCGGCGGCCGGGACGCCTTCGACGTGGACCCGGAGTCGGTCATCGCCTGGGGGGTCACCGGCGGGTCCGACATCCTGTGCTGGCTCACCACCGACCCCGACCCGGACCGCTGGCCGGTGCTGGTCATCGGCCGGCACACCGCCGACGCCTTCGCCGTCCACCCGTACGGCATGGCCGAATTCCTGCTGCGGCTGTGCTCGGACGAGTTCGACGTCAGCCCCGTGAGCATCACCTTCTGGGACGGCGGGCACCTCAGCTTCGTGCACTGGCGCAAGGCCCAGCGCCGCTGGCAGGAGGGCCGCAACCCCGAGACGGGCGAGCCCGACCCGTACGCCGGCGAGTTCGCCGACTAGCCTCCCGCCCCCGAAAGGCTTCGAGCCCGTTTTCCATCCGGAAACGGGCTTTTCGGCATGTCTACGCGCGTCCCATTCCTGGCGCTCATATCGGAAAGCACAATGCGGAAAACCCATGGTTGGAGCATTCGCCACACGTTCCGACCCCGCGGAATCAACCCCACCGCTCTCGGGAGAGAATTCCGGCCAGACGGGCCACGGCGGGACACCCCAGCCCGGAGCAACTCATAAGTAACAACGGGACTCAAAAGAAAATCAGGGGTATCCACCCGTGCGAAGAAGAATGTTCGGCGCGGCCGCCACCGCAGCCGTGTTCGGTCTACTGATACCGCTGTCCGGCTGCGGAGGCTCCTCGGGGGACGGCGGCGACGGCGACACGCTGCGGCTGATCGCCGCGGAATACGGCAACACCTCCGCGAACAGTTCCAAGGCTTTCTGGGACAAGGTGACGGCCGATTTCACCAAGGCCAACCCCGGCCTCAAGGTCGAGGTGAAGCTCCTCCCGTGGGCCGACATCGACCGCGAGGTCTCCCGTATGGTCAGCGCCGGCAAGGCGCCGGACATGGCCCTGATGGGCTCCTACTCCGACTTCGCCGCGCAGGGCAAGCTGTATTCCGCGGAAGAACTCCTCTCGATCACCGCCGAGGCGAACTTCCTCCAGCCCCTCGCCGAGGCCGGCTCGGTCGGGAACACCCTCTACGGCCTGCCCTTCGTGGCGAGCAGCCGCCTGCTCTTCTACAACACCAAGCTGTTCGCGGACGCGGGCATCCTCCCCAAGGACGGCTCGGGCACCTGGCAGCCCAAGACCTGGGCGGACCTGAAGACGGCCGCCAAGGCGCTCCAGACCAAGGGGGTGAAGTTCCCCTACGCCCTGCCGCTGGGCCCCGAGGAGGCGCACGCGGAGGCGATGATCTGGGAGCTGAGCAACGGCGGCGGCTACGCCGACAGCAGCGGCAACTACAGCCTCGCCTCGGACCAGAACATCCAGGCCTTCAACTGGCTCAAGACGGAGATGGTGGGCCCCGGACTGACCGGCCCGACCTCGCCCTCGCAGCTGAACCGCGCCGACGCCTTCGCCGCGTTCCTGCGCGGGGAGGTCGGCATGCTCAACGGCTACCCGTCCCTGTCCCACGAGGCGCGCGCCAAGGGCATCACGGTCGGCGCGGTGTCCATGCCGGTCTCGGACTTCCTCGGCACCGGCGAGACCCCGCCGACCGTGGGCGTGGCCGACTGGATGATGGCCTTCAAGCAGAACGGCAAGCGCGCGGAGATCGGCAGGTTCCTGGACTTCCTCTACCAGGACAAGAACCTGTCGGACTTCGCGGGCCGCTACCACCTGCTGCCCTCGACGGTCACGGCCTCCCGCACCCCCGCGGGCGGCGGCCTCGACAAGAACGACGAGCAGTTCCTGACCGCCCTGCGCGGCGCCCAGCTCTACCCGGTCAACGACCCGGCCTGGGTGACCGTCAGCGACACCATCAAGCGCAACATCGGGCGGGCCGTCGAGCCGGGCGGCAACCCGAAGGCCGTCCTGGAGGACATCTCCTCGAAGGCGAGCGCCGCCTCCAAGAAGAAGAGCTGAGGACCGCCGGCTTCCGGACCTCCGCCCCCCCCCTGCCGCACCCCATCCCGTACGGCAGAACCGCCGCCGGCACTTGATCCAAGGCCGCGGCCCCGTCGCCCGCCGAGCGCCCACAAGGTGCGCGGGGCGACAGGCCTTCCCCACCGCTCCTCCGCGCCGCCGGGCCGTCAGGCCCCGCCGTTCTCCGTGGAGAACGCCGTGCGGTACCGCTCGCAGCTGGAGTCCCAGCGCAGCTTCCCCGTCACCGTCCCGTAGTGGGTGCGGGTGACCGACCACTCCACCGTGTACTCGCCGGTGTCACAGGCGATCCGCTTGGAGCCCGCGACCTTCTGACGCCCCGTCGCCGGCTGCCCGGTCAGCTTCTGCTCCACCTCCGCCGCCTCGGCCCCCCTCGCGTCGCGCAGCACGGCGCGCACGACGATCGGGTGCTTGCCGTTCTTGGTGGTCAGGCCCTTGTTGACGAGGACGTCGGACACCGCCCAGGCGAACTCGTACGAGGGCATCCAGGCGAGCGTGCTCGGGTCGGCGACCCGGCGCTCGTCCCTCGGGTCACCCGGACGGGCGGGGCGGGCGACCGTCTCGTACTGGATCCCCGGGTGGAAGCGGACCTGGCCTTCCAGCTTGTGCTTCTGGTCCTTGGTCCACTGGGACTTCATCTCCTTCTCGCCCCCGGCCGGGTCCTGGAGGTACCCCGTGCCCGGTGCGGCGGCGGCGGACGCCTGGCCGAGGGCGGGGGCGACGGCCGCGGCGGCCGCGGCGAGGGCGAGGGCAGCGGTGCGAGTGCGCTTCATGACCGGCCCAACGGGCTCCCGCGGCGGGCCGGAACGACGCCGCGCGCGCGTTCACCCGTACGGGAACGGCCACAGGACCCGCAGGTGACAGATTCCGCTGCGGAACGGAACACGTCCGGGGGCGCGGTGGTTGTCTGGGCCCGGACGAGAAAACGATCTACGCGGGGCTACGGGGGATGTCATGGGTGTGACGGTGGACGGTACGGTCGCGCCGGGCTGGGAGACGGTCCGGGACGAGTTCGAGGCGTTCGTGTCCCTCGAACCGAACCCGCCGGAGGCCCAGCTGGCGGTACGCCACCACGGCCGGACCGTGGTGGACCTGTGGGGCGGCGAGGACACCGACGGGGGCACCCTGAGCCCGGTCTTCTCGATCACCAAGGGCGCCGCCCACCTGGTCGTGGCGCTGCTGGCGCAGGAAGGCGCCCTGGACCTGGAGCGCCCGGTGTCGGCGTACTGGCCGGAGTTCACCGGGCACGGCAAGGAGCGGCTGACGGTACGGCAGCTGGTGTCGCACCGCTCGGGGCTGATCAACAGCGACGAGGGCTTCTCGTACGAGGAGATCGCGGACGACGCGGTCGTCGCGGCCCGGCTCGCCGGGCAGAAGCCGTTCTGGGAGCCCGGTACGGCGTACGGCTACCACGCCTTCGTGATCGGCGCGCTGACGGGCGAGGTGGTACGGCGGGCCACGGGCCGCTCCCTCCAGGAGCTCTACGAGGAGCGGGTGCGGGCGCCGTACGGGCTGGACCTGTACATGGGGCTGCCGGAGGGGCTGCTCGACCGCTGGAAGCCGATCCTGGAGATGCTGCCGACGCCCGCGCAGCAGGAGCTGCTCGCGGCGCGCGGGCCGCTGCCCGAGATGATGAAGACCGCCTTCAACGGGCACCGCGAGCCGCCGATGGACCCGGTCGCGTACGCCAACCACCCCAAGGTGCGCGCCCTCGGCCCGGCTTCGGCGGGCGGCACCGGCACGGCGCGCGGGGTGGCCGCCCTGTACGCGGCGGCCGTCGGCGGGCTGGACGGCCGGCCCGCGCTGCTGGAGCCGGCGACCGTGGCCGACGTCGCCCGGGTGCACACCCCGGGCCTCGACCGGGTCACCTCCGAGGTGGACCACTTCGGGCTGGGCTTCGAGACGCAGGCGGCGGTGGGCCCGGAGGCGTTCGGGCACTGCGGCGCGGCGGGCGCCCAGGGCTTCGCCGACCCGGTCACGGGGATCGCGTACGGATACACCCGCCGCCGCTTCGCCTTCCCGGGCGGGCTGGCCCCGGAGAACGGGCGCCTGACGGCGGCGGTGCTGGAGGTGGCGCGGGGGCTGTAGCCGCGGGTCCCGCTCAGGCCTGGCCGGTTTCGAAGCGGCTGATGTGGCCGTCGGAGACGGTGAACCGCCAGGCGGTCCGCATCTCGCCCCAGGTGTCGTTGCGGTAGTTCGCGACGAGGGCCCGGCCGCCGTCGGACTCGGACTCGACGTCCATGTGGCCCCGGGAGGCGAAGATCTCCCGCTCCGCCCACTCCTGGAGGTCGCGGTCGGAGCCGTCGTCGGACATCGTCGCGCCGGGGGCCAGCACGGCCGCGAAGGCGTGCTGGTCGCCGGCGTTGACGGCGGTGACGAAGGCGCGGACGGCGGGATCGGTGAGCTGGGCCGGCTTGATCACGGGGCCTCCTGGTCGTGCGTACGGTGCTGCGCGCGGTGCGCGCGACCAGGGAACACCCCCGGCGGGGCCGGCGGGCCGACCCTCACCCGTTCGCCGCCCGGCGGCGTGTCAGGAGGGGTCGGGGGCGGTCCGTACCGGGAATCCGGTCGGCCGGCCCTGCTCCTCCAGCCAGGACAGCACCTGGTCGAGCGCGGCGACGGTCTGCCGGCGGTCGCCGCCGCCGTCGTGGAAGAGCACGGTGGGGCCGTTGCCGAGCTCCCGCTTGACGGCGTCGGTGATGGCGGCGGTCCCGGGCTTGTGGAAGTCCTTGGTGTCGACGTTCCAGCCGAGCGGGCGCATGCCGTGGGCGACGGCGACGCGCCTGCTGTCGGGGGTGAAGGCGCCGCCCGGGGCCCGGTAGTACTCGACCTTCGCGCCGCCGCCGGCCGCTTCCTCGATCAGCTTCTTCGCGTCGAGGATCTGCGCCTCCTGGTAGGCGACGGGCTTCTTGTCCATGGCCGTGTCGTGGGCCATGGTGTGGTCGCAGAGCCGGTGGCCGGCCGCGACCACCTTCTTGACCAGGTCCGGGTGGGCCTTGGCCTGCGGGCCGATCATGCAGAAGACGGCCTTCACGTCGTGCCGGGCGAGCACGGCGAGGACCTGCGGGGTCCAGCGGGGGTCGGGGCCGTCGTCGATGGTGATGTTGACGGCGTTGCCGCCGGCCTCGGAGGCGTGGGCGATGCTGTCGGGCAGCGCGGCCGGCTGCGCCTGCGGACCGGCGCCGGGGGCCGCGCCCGGTCCGCTCCCGCCCTGGGCGCCGTCCGTACCGGTTCGGCCGGCGGCGTGTCCGGGCCGGGGGGCGGGGGCGTCGCCGGGGGTGACCAGGGCCGTCACGCCCCAGATGGTGGCTGCCACGGCGGCGGCCGAGGCGCCGACGGCTATCCGGGCCCGGAGGCCGTGCTGCTGCGTGCGCGTCATGTTCCACTCCCCGTCCGGCCGTGCAAGGGTCTTGTGGGTCATGACGCCTTGACACCTGGCGGGGTTCCCCTGAATTGCCCGACAACTTCCGGGTAATGGGGTCTTTGATCCTCAATAACCTCAGATGTCACAGGGGTTGGCGGGCATGCAGAAGGCGGGTGCGGCCCGGGGGGAACCCGGGCCGCACCCGCCCTGCGGCCGGTCGGCCGGTCAGTGCGCGAAGGAGTCCTGCGGGGCCTGCGCCGTCTTGGCGGACTCGCCGGCCGGGGCCGGACCCGCGCCGCGCAGCGGGACCTCCTTGACGAACCAGGCGAGCGCGAAGCCCACCACGGCGATCGCCGCGCCCAGCAGGAACGCCGAGTGCGTACCGGCGGCCACCGCGTGCTGGTAGGCGTCACGGACGGCCTCGGGCAGCTTGGCCAGGCTCGCCGCGTCCAGCTGGGCCGAGCCGGCGGCCTGGGCGGCCTGCGGTCCGAGCCGCTCGGTCATGGTGTCGGTGACCTGCGAGGTGAACAGGGAGCCCATGAGGGCCACGCCGAAGGAGCCGCCGAGGGTGCGGAAGAGGGTCGCCGAGGAGGAGGCGACGCCCATGTCCTTCATGTCGACGCTGTTCTGCGCGACCAGCATGGTGATCTGCATGAGGAACCCGAGACCGGCGCCGAGAACGGCCATGTAGAGGCCGGAGACGAGGCGGGTGGTGCCGGTGTCCATCGTGGCGAGCAGGAACAGTCCGACGACCATCAGCGCGCCGCCGGCGATCGGGAACACCTTGTACTTGCCGCTGCTGGTGGTGATCCGGCCCGCGACGAGCGAGACGGCCATCATCGACAGCAGCATCGGCAGGAGCAGCAGGCCCGAGTTGGTGGCGGAGGCGCCCTGCACCGACTGCTGGAAGAGCGGGAGGTAGAGCACGCCGCCGAACATGGCGAAGCCGACGAGGAAGCCGATCACCGACATGAGGGTGAAGTTGCGGCTGCGGAAGATGTGCAGCGGCATGACCGGCTCGGCGGCCTTGGTCTCGGCGTAGAGGAAGGCGGCGATGGACAGGACGCCGACGACGATCAGGCCGATGACCTCGGCGGAGCCCCAGGCGTACTCGGTGCCGCCCCAGGTCGTCACGAGGACGGTCGAGGTGATGGCGACGGTCAGCAGGGCCGCGCCGAGGTAGTCGATCCTCGGCCGTTCGCCCTGTCCCGTCTTCTTCGGCAGGTGCAGCACGGCGGTGACCATCGCGAGGGCGACGGCGCCGAGCGGGAGGTTGATGTAGAAGGACCAGCGCCAGCCCATGTGGTCGGTGATGGTGCCGCCGACCAGCGGGCCGCCGATCATGGCGAGGGCCATCACGCCGGCCATCATGCCCTGGTACTTCCCGCGCTCGCGCGGCGGGATCAGGTCGCCGATGATCGCCATGACGCCGACCATCAGACCGCCGGCGCCCAGGCCCTGGACGGCGCGGAAACCGATCAGCTGGCCCATGTCCTGGGCCATGCCGCTGAGCGCGGAGCCGACGAGGAAGATGATGATCGAGGTGAGGAAGGAGCCCTTCCGGCCGTACATGTCGCCGATCTTGCCCCAGATGGGGGTGGAGGCGGCGGTGGCCAGGGTGTACGCGGTGACCACCCAGGAGAGGTGCTCGAGGCCGCCCAGCTCGCCGACGATGGTCGGCATCGCGGTGCCGATGATCATGTTGTCCAGCATGGCCAGCAGCATGGCGATCATGAGGGCCATCAGGACGACGCGGACGCTGCGCGGCTTCACCCCCTCCGCGGCCTCGGCCTGCTTCACTGTCTCGCTCATGTCCGTCCACTCCCCTGGCGCCGGCGCTCCGCGCCGCTCATCTGCCGTTCTTCCGAGCCGGCCGGGACTTACTTGTCGCCCGGCTAGTTCACTACACTGGGGAAGGTAGACCCGCTACTAGCCGGGCGTCAAGTAAGTTCCTTTGGGGAGAATCATGTCCAGCAGCTCCAGCGACGGCGGCGCGAGCAGCGCTCCGCAGGCCAGGCGCGGGAACACGCGCCAGCGCATCCAGGACGTCGCGCTGGAGCTCTTCGCCGAGCAGGGGTACGAGAAGACCTCGCTGCGGGAGATCGCGGAGCGCCTCGACGTCACGAAGGCGGCGCTGTACTACCACTTCAAGACCAAGGAAGACATCATCATCAGCGTCTTCGAGGACCTGACGCGGCCGATCGACGAGCTGATCGAGTGGGCGCAGGAGCAGCCGAGGACGCTGGAGACCAAGCGGGAAGTGCTCCGGCGCTACAGCGAGGCGATGGCGGCGGGCGCGCCGCTGTACCGCTTCATGCAGGAGAACCAGGCCACGATGCGGGAGCTGAGCATCGGGGAGACCGTCAAGCGGCGGCTGTTCACCCTGGTGGAACTGCTGCGCACGCAGGAGGGGCCGCTGACGGACCAGGTGCGGTGCGTGAGCGCCCTGTTCACGCTGCACGCGGGGATGATGTTCCTCCAGCACGTCGAGGGCGACCCGGAGGAGACCCGGCTGGCGGCCCTGGAGGTCGCGACGGACCTGATCACCCGGGCCCACCACGGCGAGGCGTAACCGCCGGCCGACGCCGGCGACGTACGGGTCAGGCGCGGTCCGCCGGGGGCGTGGAGGACTTCGAGGAGGCACGGCGGGCCCGGAGGAGCGCGGGGACGCCGAGGCCGAGCGAGGTGCCCAGGGCCAGGCCGAGGCCGATGTTGTCGAACACCAGGAGCCCCAGCACGAGTCCGGCGGACATCCCGGCCGACAGGCCCATCGCCACGTCCGGGTGCGCGGAGTCCGGGCGGGCGTCGCGCTCGTCTTCGTGTGTCATGCACACAGTGTGTCAGTTTGCCCCGTACGGGGGAGGACGCGGCGCGGCATGGCGGCGGCGGGGTGAGCAGGCGGTAGGGCATGGGGTGCACGCTCGGCGGCGAGGCTCCCTGGAGGCCCCATGACAGCGGTGGACCACGCGGCCCGGACCGAGCGGCGGGTGCGCCAGGGCTCGGCGGTGCTGCGGTGGCTGACGACCACCGACCACAAGGTCATCGGCAACCTCTACCTGGTGACGGCCTTCTCCTTCTTCCTCTTCGCCGGCGCGCTCGCCCTGCTCATGCGGGCCGAACTGGCCCGCCCGGGGCTCCAGATCCTGTCGAACCAGCAGTACAACGAGGCGTTCACCATCCACGCCACCATCATGATGCTGCTGTTCGCGACGCCGGCCTTCACCGGCTTCGCCAACGCCGTGATGCCGTTGCAGATCGGCGCGCCCGACGTGGCCTTCCCCCGCCTGAACGCCTTCACCTACTGGGTCTACCTCTTCGGCGGCCTGATGGTCGTCTCCGGCTTCCTGACCGCCGACGGGGCGGCGTCCTTCGGGTGGTTCGCGTACGCCCCGCTGAACAGTGCGGTGTTCTCCCCCGGTACGGGACCCGACCTGTGGGCGATGGGGCTGGCCGTGGCGGGGCTGAGCACGATCCTGGGCTCGGTCAACTTCATCACCACGATCATCTGCCTGCGCGCCCCGGGCATGACGCTCTTCCGGATGCCGATCTTCACCTGGAACGTGCTGTTCACCTCGGTCCTGGCGCTGCTGGCCTTCCCGGTGCTCACCGCCGCCCTGCTGTGCCTGGAGGCGGACCGCACGTTCGGCGCACACGTCTTCGACCCGGCGAACGGGGGCGCCCTGCTGTGGCAGCACCTGTTCTGGTTCTTCGGGCATCCGGAGGTCTACATCGTGGCCCTGCCGTTCTTCGGCGTGGTGAGCGAGATCCTGCCGGTGTTCAGCCGCAAGCCCATGTTCGGCTACGCCGCCCTCATCGGGGCGACGATCGCCATCACCGGGCTGTCGGCGACGGTCTGGGCGCACCACATGTTCGCGACGGGCGCGGTGCTGCTGCCCTTCTTCTCGCTGCTGTCGTTCCTGATCGCCGTGCCGACGGGGGTGAAGTTCTTCAACTGGATCGGGACGATGTGGAAGGGCTCGCTCTCCTTCGAGACGCCGATGCTGTGGTCGACCGGGTTCCTCGTCACCTTCCTGCTGGGCGGTCTGACCGGGGTGCTGGTCGCCTCGCCGCCGCTGGACTTCCACCTGACCGACAGCTACTTCGTCGTCGCCCACCTCCACTACGTCCTCTTCGGCACGATCGTCTTCGCCACCTTCGGCGGCCTCTACTTCTGGTGGCCCAAGCTGACCGGGCGGATGCTGGACGAACGGCTCGGGAAGATCCACTTCTGGACCCTGTTCACCGGCTTCCAGATCACCTTCCTCGTCCAGCACTGGCTGGGCGAGGCGGGGATGCCGCGCCGGTACGCCGACTACCTCGCGGCCGACGGATTCACCCTCCTCAACACGGTCTCCACGGCCGGCTCCTTCCTGCTGGGGCTGTCCACGCTGCCCTTCCTCTTCAACGTGTGGTTCACCCGCCACCACGGCAGGCGGGTCACCGTCGACGACCCGTGGGGCTGGGGCCGCTCCCTGGAGTGGGCGACCAGCTGCCCGCCGCCGCGGCACAACTTCCACGCCCTGCCCCGGATCCGCTCGGAGTCCCCGGCCTTCGACCTGCACCACCCGGAGGTTCCCGTTGAAAGGTGAGGCCTGGCTCTTCACCGGTACCGCCCTGTTCTTCGGCGTCACCACCGTCGTCTACGGCTCGCTGTCCGACGAGCCGGCGGGCAGTGCCGCGCTCTGCGTGTCCTTCGTGATGTCGGGGCTGGTCGCCGCGTTCCTGTGGCGGCAGTACCGGCGGGGCGGGGAGCGGGCGGAGGACCGTGCGGACGCCGAGGTGCGGGAGGCGGGCGGGCGCCGGGGCTTCTTCCCGGCCCGCAGCTTCTACCCCGTCCTCACCGCCGCCGGGACGGCGCTCGTCGGCCTGGGCGTGGTGGAGGGGCTGTGGCTGTGCCTGATCGGCTTCGGTGTCCTGCTGCCCGGGGTCCTCGGCTTCGCCTTCCAGAACCTCGGCCACGCCGAGTAGGTCAGGGCCGGTCCGCGGGGGGCTCGGGCCGGTCCGGTCCGGCGAGGGTGGCGGCGATCTTCCGGCGCTGCTCGGCGGTCACCGGGTACGGGACGCGGTCGCGGTAGTACCAGGCGCTGATCGCCGCCCGGGTACGGTGCAGGGCCCGGCGCGGCCGGGAGCGGGCGGGGTCGTCCTCGTACTCCAGCGGCCGGGGCAGGTCCCGGACGAGCAGGGCGTAGCGCTCGTCGGGCGGGAGGGGCGCGTGCTGCGGGTGGAAGCCGCCTTCGACGCCCTGGACCGCGAGGCCGGTCTCCCCGCCCTCCGTCAGCAGGGCCCTTTCGTGCGCCTGGAGGGCCAGGCACAGCCGCCTGGTGAGCCAGAAGACCGCCACCGGCACCGCGAAGAGCGCGACGCGCAGCGTCCAGGTCAGCTCGGGCAGCGGCAGGGCGAAGACGAAGGCGAGGACGTCCTGGGCCCCGGCGAGCAGCAGGACCGCGTACCAGGAGAGGCCCGCCGCGCCGAAGGCCGTACGGACGGGCCGGTCGCGGGGGCGGTCGCACAGGTGGCGCTCGCCGTCCGCGCCGGTGATCCAGCGCTCGAAGAAGGGGTAGGCGTAGAGCACCGCGAAGAGCAGGCCGGGCATGAGGACGGCCGTCACCAGCGGGTTCCAGGCGATGGTGTGCCCCCACAGCCGGGTCTCCACACCGGGCATCAGGCGCAGGGCGCCCTCCAGGAAGCCGATGTACCAGTCGGGCTGGGAGCCGTCGGACACCAGGTCCGTGCGGTAGGGGCCGTAGACCCAGATGGGGTTGACCTGGGCGACGGCGGCGAGCGCGGCCAGGACTCCGAAGACGGCGAGGAACAGGCCGCCCGACTTGGCCAGGTAGTGGGGGAAGAAGGGCTGGCCGACGGCGTTGCGGGCGGTCCTGCCGGGGCCCGCCCAGTGGGTGTGCTTGAGGTGGACGACGAGCAGCAGGTGCACGGTGACCAGCCCCAGCAGGAGGCCGGGAACCAGCAGGATGTGCACGGGGTAGAGGCGGGAGACGATGTCCGTGCCGGGGAACTCGCCGCCGAAGACGAGGAAGCCGAGGTAGGTGCCGGCGACCGGTACGGACAGCAGGACGCCCTGGGCGATGCGCAGACCGGTGCCGGACAGCAGGTCGTCGGGGAGCGAGTAGCCGGCGAAGCCCTCCAGCATCGCCAGCATGAACAGGGTCACGCCGATCAGCCAGTTCACCTCGCGCGGGCGGCGGAAGGCGCCGGTGAGGAACACGCGCAGCATGTGCGCGCCGATGGAGGCGAGGAAGACGATCGCCGCCCAGTGGTGGATCTGGCGGATCAGCAGGCCGCCGCGCACGTCGAAGCTGATGCGCAGGGTGGAGAGGTAGGCCTGCGACATGAGGACGCCGCGCAGCGGCTCGTAGGAGCCACGGTAGGGGGTTTCCCGCATCGACGGGTCGAAGAAGAGGGCCAGGTACACCCCGGTCAGCAGCAGGACGACGAAGCTGTAGAGGGCCAGCTCGCCCAGCAGGAACGACCAGTGGTCGGGGAACGCCTTGCGCAGCGTCCCGCGGGTGAGCTCCGCCAGTGGCAGGCGTTCGTCGAGGGCCTGGGCTCCCCGTACCGCCCGTGCTCTGCGCTTGGACCCCGGCACCGGCCTGCACCTCCTGACCGCGCCGCCCGACGCGTACGCCACGCCACGCTACCGAAACGGGTCAGGTCGGCACAGAACAGACACGGCCGCTCAGTCGCGCAGACGCCGTTCGGACTCCGCGATGGGGACGTCGTTGATGCTGGCCTCGCGGCGGCGCATCAGGCCGTCGTCGTCGAACTCCCACTGCTCGTTGCCGTGGCTGCGCCACCACTGGCCGGCCGCGTCGTGCCACTCGTACGTGAAGCGGACGGAGATGCGGTTGCCGGTGTACGCCCACAGCTCCTTGCGCAGGCGGTAGTCGAGCTCGCGCTCCCACTTCTCGGCGAGGAAGGCGCGGATCTCGGCGCGGCCGGTCAGGAAGCGGTCGCGGTTGCGCCAGACGGAGTCCTGCGCGTAGGCGAGGGCGACCCGTTCGGGGTCGCGGGTGTTCCAGGCGTCCTCGGCGGCCTGCACCTTGGCGCGGGCGGTCTCCTCGGTGAACGGGGGGGTGAGCATGGGTGGTTCCTCTCGCGTCACGGCTGGGAGAACGATCGTTCCCCACCGTAGAGAACGAGCGTTCTCGCCGCAAGGCATTCTGAACTACCCTTCACCCCATGGACGATGACGAGGCACGGACCCGGCTGCTCGACGCGGCGGAGGCGCTGTTCTACGCCGAGGGCATCCAGGCCGTCGGCATGGACCGCGTGCGCGAGCGGTCCGGCGTACCGCTGAAGCGGCTCTACCGGGTCTTCCCGTCGAAGGAGGTCCTGGTCGCCGCCTGCCTGGAGCGGCGCGACGCCCGCTGGACCGGCGGCCTGCGGGAGGCGGTGGCCGGGTCCGCGGAGCCGGTGGCGGCCGTCTTCGACTGGCTGGCGCGGTGGTTCTCGGAGCCGGACTTCCGCGGCTGCGCCTTCCTCAACGCGTACGGGGAGCTCGGCGCGGGCCCCGCCGCCGTACTGGACGTCGTACGGCGCCACAAGGCCGGGCTGCGGTCCCTGCTGGGCGGCCTGACCGACTCCCCCGCCCTCGCGGACCAGCTGCTGATCCTGGTCGAGGGCGCCACGGTGGTGGCCGCCCTGGACCCGGGCCCGGAACCGGCCCTGCGGGCCCGCGAGGCGGCACTGCGCCTGCTGGAGCCGGCGGGGGGCTGAGGCGGGGGCGCGAGGCCCCGGGGCGGGCCCGAGGCGTCGGGGGCCGTACGGATGCCGGCTCAGGCCCGGGGCCGGTCACCACCGGAAGAGCACTCCGCGCCAGGTCCACCCCGCGCCGAGGACCGCGTCCCGCAGGGGATCCCTCATGTCCCGCGAGTCGTAGCGGGACGTCTCGACCAGGCGCCGACGACCGTCGGGCCCCTTCTGGAACTCCCACGTCCGGGAGACCCTGGCCCCGCCGCCCCGCGCGTACTGCCGGCCGGAGTGCTCGTGCGAGAGCTGGCCCCACTGCTCCTGGAGCGTGTGCACCTCGCGGCTCGCGGGGACCAGCCGCAGCCGGATCGCGACGGTCAGGTCGGGCTCGGTGATCCGGCGCTCCGCCACCAGGTCGGCCTTCTCCTTCGGGAGGGCGTGACGCACGCGGAACGGCGCATCCGGTCCGTTGAGGGCCAGCAGCGCTTCCCGGAGCTCCACGGTGTGCAAGGTCCTGCCGACCCCGGCGGGGTATCTGGTGCCGGTCACCCTGTCCCAGAGCCGCCCCATCGTCAGACCTCCGCTCCGGCGTCCGGGCGCGCGGTGCGCACGACGTCCCAGCCTATGCGCGGACACCGGGCAGATTGTCATGACCCGGTAACGGCTCTTGGCCGGGCGGAAGTTGCCGTGCATATGATCGGACCCTTCCGACGGGGGAGTTCAGGACATGGCAGAGGACACCGCCCAGGGCCTGGTCGGCATGCGGCTCAACCACGTACCGCCGGAACCGTCATCCGGGCCCGGCGGCCCCGGCGGCTCCGGCGACTTCGCCTCGACACCGGCCGAGAAGAAGGCGGCGGCCAACACCATCGAGACCGAGCTGGAACCGAACACCAAGAAGGCCGCGGAGCACGCGGACGAGGCCACCGGCACCGCCCAGAAGGGCTTCGAGGGCTGGGAGACGGCCGCCG
Source organism: Streptomyces sp. NPDC048352 (assembly GCF_040651895.1). Taxonomy (NCBI): domain Bacteria; kingdom Bacillati; phylum Actinomycetota; class Actinomycetes; order Kitasatosporales; family Streptomycetaceae; genus Streptomyces; species Streptomyces sp. NPDC048352. The sequence continues at coordinate 65,553 of NZ_JBEZKZ010000006.1, read as the reverse complement.
GCCTGAAGACGGTGGCGGACACCTGGGACCAGCAGGTCAAGACCCTGATGGGCCGTCTGTCGGCGGAGAAGACCTCCCTGCGCGGGGCCTCCGGCCTCTTCGTGCGCAACGACGTCGGCACCGGTGACCAGTTCCTCGCCTCGCGTTCGAAGCTGAACAGTTTGTAGGGGGAGCCGTGGCACTGAACTACTACGAGGTCATGACCACGGACCTCGGCCTGCTGACCACGGCCGCGGGCAAGTGGGAGGCCATGGCGGGCGAGCTGAAGAAGGTCGAGACCCGCTACGGCGACACCGTCCAGAAGATCACCACGGGCCAGGACTGGCAGGGCCTCAGCGCCGGAACCGCCCACACCGCCTTCGCGGCGACCCGCTACGAGTACGCGGCCGCGCAGATCCAGGCCAAGGCGATAGCCGGCCTGCTGCGCGAGGCGCACGAGAAGTTCACCGACCTCAAGAAGAAGCTCGAAAGCGCGCGGGCCGACGCGGTCGCCGCCGGCATGACCGTCTCCGAGCAGGGCCGCGTCGCGTTCGACCACGCCCGCCTCACCCCCGCCGAGCGGAGCGCCTACCACCACGACCCCGACGGCCAGAAGACGATCGCCGAGGCCGTCACGAAGTGGCAGCAGCACCTCGACGACCGGGTGAAGGCCGTCACCGAACTCGACCAGGGCGTCAAGAACGCCCTCCAGGGCGCGGTCGTCGACAGCAACAAGGACGCCTTCGGCAAGGGCGCGGACCAGACGCTGACGGGATTCAACGCGGGGGCCCGGGGCGAGCTGGCCAAGGCGCCGAAGCCGGACGAGTCCGCGGTGACGACGAAGCCGGACGGCGCCGAGTTCACCGGCCCCGACGCCGGCTTCAGCGTCAGCGGCACGAAGTACGGCAAGGAGGGCTCGGCCAAGGCGTACGCCGAGCTCTTCCACTTCACCGCGAAGGGCGAGTCCACCAAGGGCGGGGTGAACTGGTCCGGGATCGACGACTGGTCCCTGGGGGCCCGGGCCAGTGCGAACTACGGTGCCACCAACAGCGGCATCACGGGCAAGGCCGAGGTGTCGGCGGGCCTGCGCGGCTTGCTGGAGGGCCGCGCCCAGAAGGGCTACGGCGAGGTGTACGGGCGCGGCGAGGTCTTCGTCGGCGGTGAGGCCTCGGCCAGCCTGGGCGTGGGCAAGGACGGGTTCAACGCCGGGGCGAAGGCGTTCGCCGGGGAGAAGGTCGGCGCGGCCGGCGGTGCCGAGCTCGCCGGGCTCGGCGCCGGCGGGACCGCCGAGGCCTGGTACGGCGCGGGCGCCGAGGCCAAGGCGACCTTCGGCAAGGGCGACGACGGCAAGTGGCACGTCGGCGGCGAGGTGGGGCTCGCCCTCGGTATCGGCGGATCGGTGGGCGCGGAGTTCACGGTCGACACGGACAAGGTGGGCGAGGCCTTCGACGACGCGGCCGATGCGGTCGGTGACTTCGCCGGGGGCGTCAAGAACACGGTCGGCGGCTGGCTCGACTGATGTACGTTTCCGAGGTTGCCGAGCAAGGAGGGCCCGAGATGCCCGCGACACTGCCCGTCCCGATCGAGTTCCGGCTCCCGCAGGGGTGGCAGGCGGCCCCGCCGGACGAGGTCGGCGCCCCGGACGTGGCGTTCGTGGCGCTGCGTCCGCAGCCGGACGCGCCGGACGCCGGGTTCACGGCGAACATCACGGTCGACGGTGAGTTCCTCGCCGACGGGGTGACGCTGGAGGAACTGGCCGACGCCTCGGTGGCGCGGGTGGAATCCGGCGCCGAGGCGGTGCGGCTGGCCGGTCGCCGCGAGATCGGCTCGCCGCAGGCACCGGGCCTCACCCAGCGGCTGGACGTGACGGCCTTCACCGGCGGCGCCCTGCGCGAGCTGGTCCAGCTCCAGGTCTGCATGACCATCCAGGACATCGCCGATCCCCACAAGCGTGCGGTGATCCGCCTCGTCCTGACCGCCACCGCCGCACAGCACGACGGCGTACTGGGGGACTTCCAGGAGTTCCTCCGCACGGTGCGCCCCGACACGCGCCCGGTGTCCTGACGGTGGGCCTCTGGGAGAGGTTGACGGGCACCCGGCATCCGGACCCCGGCGCCGAACCGCTGTCCTCGCCGGAGGTCCGGGAGGCCCTCCGTTCCGTGGGGGGCGCGGACAAGCCGTATGTCGTACGCACCGCCCGCCCGGCGGAGAAGGCGGACCTGGTGGCGGAGTGGCGGGTGCTGGAGCCGGCCTGGCGGGACTTCTTCCTCCCGACCCGGGTGCAACGGACCCTGAAGATCCGCATGCGTCTGGTCGCCGAGGAGCACGAGGTGCGGGCGCTCGACGAGCAGCTGGAGATCGAGTGGGTCGGTGACACTCCGACGCTGGCCGTGCCGGCCTCGACCGAGTTCAGGCGCGGGCAGACCCGCACGGTCTCGAAGCGGTGGACGGTCGAACGGGGCCCCGGCGGGCGCCCCCGCCTGTCACCCGACCGGGTCTTCGACACGGCCGACCTGAAGGACCCCCTGCGCAAGGCGGTCCTCGGCGCGGGATGGACCTGGCGCGGCGTGCTGTTCCGGCTCTGACGCCGGCCGCCGTTCCGCCGCCCGCCGGCCCGGCCGGGCCGGTCGCGTCAGCGGCAGTCGACCTCGTGCAGGGCGGGCTGTACGGGGTCCCCCTCGCGGCCGTGCAGGGTCAGGGCGCCGTCGTCCGGGCCCCACCTCAGCTCGTACTGGCCGGCCGCGACGGGGCGGATGCCGTCGTCGGTCATCCACGAGCTGCTCCTGAAGGCCAGGCCCATGCCCTTGGCCGCGTACAGGTCGCCGCTGCCCCCCATGAGGAACGCGGTCTCGCGCACCACGGCCCGGCAGCCGTCCGGTCCCGCCGGCTCCAGCACCCGGTACTCCGCCCACAGATCCCCGAGCCCGCCGAACGCGGTGCCGGCGACGGCCGCCAGGGCGGACAGCGCGAGCACCGCCCACTGCCATCCCGCGCGGTCGGGCGCCGGGCGTCGCCGGAACAACACCCGGACCGCGGCGGCGGCCGGCAGCAGCAGGAACCCGGCGACCACCCAGTGCGGCAGCACCCACCCGGGGACGACCAGGACCAGGTCGGTCCAGCCCACGACGGCGGCGAGCGCCGCGCACAGGACGGCACACAGATACGGCAGGTCCACCGCGCTCCGCCGTCGATCCGTGTCGCTCACCATCCGCCCAGGATAGGGGGATTGCTGCAAATGATCATGACCTGGGGTAACGCCCTACGGTGGGCCCCGACCACGCGCACCACGCGCGAGCAAGACCGGCGGCCTTAGCCGCCACGGGGAAACGCGGCCCTGCGGGCCGCGTCGTAAGGAACGCATGTTTCAGCAGGTCAGACAGAAGATCGTCGTACTCCTCACCGTCCTGTGCCTGACGGTCGGGGCGGGGGCCGGTACGGCAGCGGCCGCCGAGCCGCCCGAGCGCGAGCCCACGCTCCTGGAGATGGCCGCCAAGGTCTCGAAGTACGCGAACTGCCGGTCGCTGCCGCTGCTCCAGCGGCCGCAGTGCGCCAAGGACTTCGCCCTCAAGTCCCTCAAGCTCAGCCTTGCCGTGGGCGCCTACCTCTACGTCTCGCAACCGGCGATGAAGGACGGAGGGGCGGCCTTCACCGAGGTGAACAAGGAGCTGGGCACGCTCGCCGGCCAGCTCCAGCCGCTCCTGACGCAGGCCGGGCACGAGACGGACCCCGCGCGGCGCAGGGAGATCTACAAGCAGCTCGCCAAGACGTACAAGGCGGCCCGGCCCCACCTGGAGAAGTTCCGCGGCCAGCTGTTCAAGGCCTCGGAGCTCGCCGACGCGATCGGTGAGCCGTCCGCCGAGTTCACGACCCTCCTCTCCGTCTACCTGGGGGACTACTTCCCGGAGCGGAAGCCGGTCGAGCCGGCGCCCGACGGTCCGAGCATCTTCGACGCGCTCGACGAGCTCAAGGGCATCGGCAAGGACATCGACAAGATCATCGCGGGCCTCGACCAGATGAACGAGGCCCTCGACGAGATGAACGCCGTCATGGTCGACGTCAACGACAGCATCGACGGGATCAACAAGGGCCTGGACCAGGCCAACCGGGGCATGGACCAGCTCAACAAGGGCGTGGCCCAGATGAACGAGGGCCTGGGCCAGGTGAACACGGCCGTGACCGGGTTCAACAAGGTCGCCGACGGGATCCTCTCGGTACCGGACTTCAGGTTCGACTTCTCCCACGTCAACGAGGCGATCGGCGCGAACATGGTGCCGGCCGAGGTGCAGGCCGCCCAGGACCGCAAGATGAGCCTGCTGCTCGACATGCTCCCCGGCATCGGCGACGCCAAGGGCGTCGTGGAGGCCATCCGGGGCAAGGACCTGGCCACCAACGAGGAACTGAGCGTCCCGGACCGCGCGCTGGGCGCCCTCGTCGTGCTGCGCTGGGTCAGGACCGGCGGCAAGCTGACCGCCGAGGCCATCCGCGCCGCCCGCAAGGGCGAGAAGGTCGCCGGGTGCTTCAACAGCTTCCCGGCCGGTACGCCGGTGCTGATGGGTGACGGGGCCACCCGGCCCATCGAACAGATCGAGGTCGGCGACACGGTCCTCGCCACCGACCCCGAAACGGGCACCACCGGCCCGCGCCGGGTCGACGCCACGATCCACACCCCCGACGACCGTGACTTCACCGGCATCACCGTCCGCCAGGACGCCGCCCGGGGCTCCCTCACGGCCACCGACCACCACCCGTTCTGGTCGGAGAGCCGCAAGCAGTGGACGGACGCGGCCGAGCTCAACTCGGGCGACACCCTCCGCACGCCGGACGGCACGACCGTCGAGATCGACCAGGTCGTCCACTGGAAGGAACTCCAGGGCGCCTACAACCTCACGGTCAACGACCTCCACACCTACTACGTCCTCGCCGGCGCCACGCCCGTCCTGGTCCACAATGCCAACGGACTGTGCAGCAGGCCGGGTGCCATCGCCCAGGCGACCGGGTATTCCGTGAAGCAGGTCAAGGACGCGATCCACAAGGTCAAGGCCCAGGGAGGGTGGCGCGGCATCGGCGGGAACAAGAACCCCGACATGCTCGTCGACCCCAGGACCGGCGAGGTCTACCCCCAGATGCCCGACGGCAGTCCCGGTGAGAGCATCGGGAACATCTTCGAGTACCTGCGGGGCAGAGAGTGATCCAAGAGCTTGACGACCGCTGGATCCTCGGACTGAGGGGCAGCCGCGTCGTGGCCGTCGGCCGTGCGCAGGACGGACCGGAGCTGGTGGTGACGCTCGCCGACGGCACGGGCCTCGCGGTCTCCGGGCCGGTGCTGCTGACCGACGGGCCGTGCTCGGCCCCCGGGGCGGTGGCGCTTGCCGTCGAGGAGTCGGACCGGCTCGTCGGGGCCACCGTCCTGTCGGCGGTCGCCTTCCGGTCAGGTCTTCTGCGGTTCGTGTTCAGTACGGGCCACCACCTGAACGTCCGCGGAGCGGAGCCCGGGGTCACGGCGCGCGTGCGGCAGCCGGAGGTGTTCTCCTGGCGGTGCCGCCGGGGGGTCGCCACCATGGAGGTCCCGGGGCCGGAAGGGGCCGGGCACTAGCCCACGGGAGCCGGGCCGCCGGTCGTGCACGCCACGCCCGGCGACCCGGCCGCTAGCCGGCGGCGCCGCGGGGGAAGGTGATCTCCACGCGGCGGTTCTTCTTGCGGCCCTCTTCGGTGCCGTTGTCGGCGATCGGGTAGTCCTCGCTGTAGCCGCGGACGTCGTAGGTGACACCGGGGCTGGTGACGGTCTTGGCCAGCTCGGCCTGGACGGCGTCGGCGCGCTGCTTGGAAAGCTCCTTGCCGTGCTCGTAGCTGCCCTGGTCGTCGGTGAAACCGAAGACGCGGATGCGGGTGGCCTTCTGGGTGTTGATCTCCTGGGCGATGGCCTGGATGCGGGAGGCGGCCTGGGCGTTGAAGACGGCGCTGTTCTCGGGGAAGAGGACCTCGGACTGCAGGGCCATCATGACGTTCTGATTGGTCTCCTGACGCCGCTGCTCGCCGCCGAGATCCTCGACGACCTCGGCGATGTCGAGCACCTTGATGGGTGCGAGGGTGCCGCCCTGGGGGATCTTGAGGCCGGGGGCGTTGGGATCGACCTGCACGGGCGCGGCGGCGGAGGGCTCCGTGCCGGGGGGTACGGAGGGCTTGGGGTCGTCGGCGTGGGCGCTCGTCGCGCCGATGAGATGGGCGCCGGCGATGACGAGGCCGACGACGGCTGTAGCTGCGGCTACGCGGTGGCGTTTGGTCATGGGGTCACCCGGAGAGTTTGACGGTGGCCGTGGCGAAGGTGGGCAGGCTGAACTCGATCTCCGTGGTGCTGGTTGGAGGCGAGGGGAACTGTGCGAAGAACGGGATCGTCTGACCGGCGGCAACGCTTGACACCCCAGACGTGCAAAGGCACCGGGACTCCGTGTCACGCAATACGTAGTACCGCTTTTTGCCTGCCTTGTCGACGAATGTGGCGCCCGCCACCGACTCGCCAGATCCATTGAGTTCAACGCCCCGCCAGGACACGGTATCCGTGAACGTCTCCGCCCCCGTGTTCCTGATTTGCCCGCTGACCGTCAGGTACCCCCCGGCATCACGCTTGGCCGAGGTGACCTCCAGAACCACGCCTTGCTGCCCTTTCAGCGTGGCAATGACCACGACGGGCGCGGATGTCTGGCCAGCCGTCTGTGACGACGCACCACTAGTTCCCTGGGGTTGCGACTCCGAGGCTTTGGGCGGTGCCCCCTGCTTACCGTCGTCACTGCTTCCGCACCCGGCTAGCGTGACGGCTAGTACCGCCATCATGACAACGGCCGCTCCCCTGCGGATCTTCACCGTCTGCCGAAGGCTCATCTGCACTGCTTCCTTGTCGGATGGTTCACGGTCAGTCGCTCAAGCGCACATCGAATAGCAGACGCCCTAATGCACGCCATCGACTGGGCTCCGCAGGATCGAAGGTGATCCCCTTCCCCCCCTTGCACTGGATCTTCACAGCCGCAGCCTTCGGGGGACTGTCATCGCTCGGCGGCGGCTTCTCCCCCGCAGAGGGCGTGGGGATAGGCGTAGGCGCGGGTGTGGGCGGCACCACTGATTCCAGATGACAGCGCGGCTCGATCACGGCGTTGGCGTCTGCCGTCCCATTCATGTCATCGGTGCCAGGGATTACCGAGCTCCCGACGGTCCGCTTGGTCCTGACCGAGACTTTGAAGTTGAGGCCGCTGGCGGCACACGAGGCCGTAGCGCCATTGTTCTCAGCGAAGTCGGCGGCCTTTCCACAGGCTCCTGTGGAATCGAACCGACCTCCTTTGAGAATGGCCTCCCAGTCCTTGGGTTGGAGCTCAGCAAGAACCAATCCGGGGAGCAAGTGGTCGCGAGCATCTTGCGCCGCAGCGAGGGCCGCGGCGTCAGCAGCACCCTGGGCATCACTGCGAGTAACAGAGGCCTGCCCGATGACGAAGAACGCCAGGGCGGCGAAAAGAAGACCGGCGATCGCCACGATGTAAATGGGGAACGCTTGACCGCGATCCTGCGATCCTCTGCCTCGCTCAGCCACTATCCGGCTTTGATCTTGTCGACGGCATCCTTGATTCGCTTCGTGATCTCCGCCCCGATACCCGAGCCGACGATCGCTCCGATGATCACTACGACCACCAGGATGATGCCGAGGTACTCGAACGCGGTCTGGCCCCGGTCCGGGTTCGCGTAGCGCCTGCGGATGTGGGATACCGCCGTGTTCGTCCAGCCCGTCAGGCGGAGCTTCGTCTCGACTGAGGCCTTCAGCAGCGTGTTGTTCGACATAGGGGGTCCCTCCCGGTCCGGTTCCGCTGTCGATGGGCGGACCGTACGGGGAGTCACCGGTCGTCACCAAGGGTCCCGGGGCCCAAATACGGACCCATTGCGTACTCCGTCTACCCATGACCGGTCACTCCTGGACGGGCGGTTCCCAGCCAGCGGGCTATCGCCTCGCTGCGGGTGGTGCTCTGGAGCTTCGCGAAGATGCGGTTGATGTGGTTCTTGACCGTCTTCTCGCTGATGAAGCAGGCGCCGGCGATCTGCTGGTTGTTCATGCCGGACGCGATCAGGTCCATGATCTCCACCTCCCGCGAACTGAGCCCGAACACAACGGAGTTGTGCATGCGCTCCGTCGACTGTCCCACAGAACGTTGCGTTTGCGAAGAGGACCGGAGTTCCGCCAGGACCGCCGTCGCCGCCGTCGGGGTGAAGTGGGCGCGGCCGTCGCGGACGTCGTGGACCGCGCGGATCAGTTCCTCCGCGGTGAACTCGCCGTGGACGAGGTAGCCGCCCGCCCCCAGGAGCAGGGCCTCGCGGACGGAATCCGCCTCCTGGCTGTACGTCAGCATCAGCACCGGCGCCCGGCACACCAGATGCGGCAGCGCCGAGATGCCGTCCACCCCCGGCATCCGTACGTCCAGCAGGATCACGTCCGGGGCGTGCAGCCGCGTCAGGTGCAGGGCCTCCCGGCCGTCGCGGGCCTCCGCGACCACCCGGAGGCCGTCGGCCGTGGCCAGCAGGGTGCTCAGGCCCGCCCGGACGACCGGGTTGTCGTCGGCGATCAGGATGTCGATCGGGGTCATCGGATCCCCTCCAGCGGGAGCGAGAGACGGACACGGGTGCCCGGGCGGCCGGCCGGGCGGGGGCCCAGCGAGAGGGCGGCTCCGATCGCCGCCGCGCGTTCCGTCATGCCGAGCACGCCGAAGTGGGCCCCCGAGGGCGGCTGCGGCGGCAGGCCGCGGCCGTCGTCCTCCACCGACAGGGTGAGGTGCGTGCCGGTCACCGACACCGTCAGCAGGGTTTCCGTGGCCTCCGCGTGGCGGCGTACGTTCTCCACGGCCTCCGCGGCCACCGACAGGATGTGCCCGGCCACCCTCGGGGGGAGCGCGGGCAGCGCCCCCGTCACCCGGACTTCCGCGTCCAGGGCGCGCAGCGCCGGCAGCAGCGGGACCTCCACGGCCCGCAGGTCCGTCAGCAGGGCCCGCGACTCGGAGGCCGCGCGGCGGGCCGCCGCGGCCACCAGTGCGGCCTGCTCCCTGAGGACGGCGGGGTCCGAGGTGCGGGACAGGGCGTCAGCGGTCAGCGCGAGGCCGTGCAGGGTCTTCGACACCGAGTCGTGCATCTCCCGCGCCATCCGCTCCCGCTCCTCCCGGACCGCTTCCGCCGCCGCCAGCCGCGCCCGGGTCTCGGACAAGCGGAAGAGGAAGTCGCGCACCGAGGAGCCGGCCGCCCCCGCCAGGACGCAGAGGAGGGACAGGACCAGGCCGCCGCCGAGGGCCGCCACCACCACCGTCTGCGCCGCCGCGAACAGCGCCGAGCCGCGCCAGCCGTACACCAGTCCCGCCAGGAGCGGGGTGCCCAGGGCCACCAGCCCCAGCGGGGACGAGGGCGTGGCGGTGACCAGCAGCAGCGCGCCCACCGCCATGTCGGCGGCCAGCAGCCACCGGTGGCGCAGCAGCAGCGGCCCGAAGCGCTCCCAGTCGCGGAACAGGAGGTAGGAGAGCATGAAGGTGCCGAGGACGGCCCCGCCGACCAGGTACGTGGGGATGCCGGGCGCCGTCCGGCCCAGGGCCGGCGGTGCGCCCAGGGGGATCATGACCAGCCGTACCGCGAACACCTGGCGGCACAGGGCCTGGAGGGCGTTGGCTTCCAGGCGCATGGCTCAGCCGCCTCCCAACAGCGCGCCGAAGTCGACGTTCGCGCCGTAGACGAAGCCGCAGACGAGGAGGATCAGCGTCCCCGGCAGCATGAACATCGTCACCGCGAAGGTGGCCTTCGGGACGGCGCGGGCGGCGCGCCGGCGGGCGTTCTGGGCGTCCGTGCGCCGCATGTCCTCGGCGATGGCGATGAGGGTGTCCACGATGGGGGAGCCCAGCTCCTCGCCCTGCTGGAGGGCGGTCACGAACTGGGCGACCTGCTCGCTGTCGTTGCGGCGGCGCAGCTCGTCGAAGGCCTGGCGGCGGCTGACGCCCATGTCCATCTGCTGGAGGGTGATGCGGACCTCGTCCGCCCAGGGTCCCTCGTACTTGCCCGCCACCCGCTCCAGCGCCTGCCGGAAGCCGAGCCCCGCGCTGACGACGACCGCGAGGACGTCGAGGAAGTCGGGCAGGGTCCGCTCGATGTTGTCGCGGCGGATCCTGATCGCCGACCACAGGCCGGCCTCGATCCAGAACAGCCCGAAGGCGATCATGAGGAGGGCGGGGACGAGCTTGTCGTTCATCAGCATGGCCAGGGCGCCGAGGCCGCCGAGGAAGCCGTACACCGCGCGCCGGGCGGCGTACCGGTCGATGGTGAGGCCGGCCGGGTTGCCCGCCATGTCGATCTGGCGGCGCTTGCGGGCCACCTGCTTGGGCCCCATCAGCCGCAGCACCAGCGGCGCCCAGCGGATGCCGAGGCGGTCCACGGCCGAGCCGACGGCCGTCGTACGGGTCGCGCCGACCTCCAGGGCGAGCGCGAGGTCGCTCGGGAGTTTGACGTCGGCGCGGTAGAGCCGGACGCCGTACAGGATCCCGAAGACGGAGAGGGCGGCGGCGAGGGCAAGGAGGAGGGGGAGGTAGGTGTTCATCGCTGCGGCCGGCCCCTCAGACGTCGATCTTCGAGAGGCGGCGGATGAGGATGAACCCGAGCGTGAAGAGGCCGAGCGCGACCAGCACCGCCGTCTGGCCGATCAGGGCCCCGGTCATCCGGTCCAGCGCGCCCGGCATCATCATGTCGACCAGCAGCAGCGAGCCCAGCCCGATGGCCGGGACGAGGTACGCGGTCACGGTGACCTGTGAGAGCTGCGTACGGATCTCCCGGCGCGTCTCCTTGCGCTGTTCCAGGGTGACGGTGAGGTTGCGCAGGCTGCCGACGATGGCGCCGCCCGCCCGCGCCGACAGGACGAGGGTGGAGACGAGGACGACCAGTTCGCGCGACGGGAGCCGCTCCACGATCTCCCCGAGGGCCTCCTCGATGGAGTGGCCGACCGCGAGCCGGTCCGCGACCCGGGAGAGCTCCTCCCCCGCCGGGGCCTCCAGCTCCTCCGCCGCGATCCCGATGGCGGTGCGCAGGGCGAGCCCGGCCTGGGTGGCGTTGGCGAGGATCCGGGCCAGCTCGGGCAGCTGGTTGATGAACCGCTCCGTGCGCCGGGCCCGCTGCCAGTTGAGGAAGGCGTTGGCGGCCCACAGCCCGATCAGGCCCGCGACCGGCCCGAAGAACGGCGCCAGGAGGGAGGCCGCGACCAGCCATGTCCCGGCGACCGCCATCAGCACGTAGACGAGGAACTCGCCCGGGGTCAGGTCCAGGCCGGTCGTCGCGAGCTTCAGCTCGATCCGCCGGCCGAGCCCCGTCCCGCGCAGGCGCCGGTCGACGCCCTGGAAGCGGCGCCGCCGTCCGGCGGGCTCCGCCGCGCCCTCCGCGGAGAGGCGTTCGACGAGGGCGGCGCGCTGGGAGAGCCCGGCCGCGTACGCGTGCACCCCGAGGGACACGAGCAGGCCCGCCAGCAGGGTGGCGCCGAGGGTGAGGAGGACGAGGTGGGTCACAGGACGGTCCGGGAGGTCAGCGGGTCGAGGTGGTCCTCCGGGGCGACGCCGAAGGCCTGGGGGATGGGCTGGTTGCTCATATAGAGGCGCTCCGCGATCCGGCGGGGCAGCGGGGCGTAGGCGAAGTAGCCGTGCACGCGCCCGTCGGCGCCCATGGGCTGGGCGACGTAACGGCAGACGGTGGTGATCCGGAACGGCTCGCGGCCGTGGGAGTCGAGGATGGAGATCTCCGTGATGCGGCGCGAGCCGTCGCCGAAGCGGGTGAGCTGCACGATGACGTTGACGGCGCTGTTGATCTGGTCCTGGAGCGCCTCGAAGGGGATCTCGACCTCCGACATGGAGGCGAGCGTCTGGAGGCGCATCAGGGCGTCCTGCGAGCTGTTGGCGTGGACGGTGGCGAGGGAGCCGTCGTGGCCGGTGGACATCGCCTGGAGCATGTCGAGGGTCTCGCCGCCGCGCACCTCGCCGACGATGATGCGGTCGGGGCGCATGCGCAGGGAGTTGCGTACGAGGTCGCGGATGGTGATCTGTCCCTTGCCCTCCACGTTCGCGGGGCGGGATTCGAGGCGGATGACGTGCGCCTGCTGGAGCTGGAGCTCGGCGGAGTCCTCGATGGTGATGACGCGCTCGCCCTCGGGGATCAGCCCGGAGAGGGCGTTGAGGAGGGTGGTCTTGCCGGTGCCGGTGGCGCCCGAGACGATCAGGTTCATCTTCGCCTGGACCAGCCCGGAGAGCAGGAGCAGCATCTGCTCGTCCAGGGAGCCGAGGGCGATCATCTCGGTCAGGGTGAAGGCGCGCGGGAAGCGGCGGATGGTGAGGGTCGCGCCGGTGAGCGAGAGCGGCGGGATGATGACGTTGACGCGCTCCCCGCTGGGCAGGCGCGCGTCGACCATCGGGTTGGCCTCGTCCACCCGGCGGTTGACGGTGGAGACGATGCGCTCGATGGTCTGCATCAGCTGCTCGTGCGAGGCGAAGCGGATCGGGAGCTGCTCGACGCGGCCGGAGCGCTCGACGAAGATCTGGTCGGGCCCGTTGACCATGATCTCGGAGATGGAGGCGTCCTCGAGGAGCGGTTCGAGCACGCCGAGCCCGAGCGCCTCGTCCACGACGCGGCGGATCAGCTGGGCGCGTTCGGCGGTGGAGAGGACGGGGCCCTCGCGGCTGATGATGTGCCCGAGGACGCGCTCCAGGCGCGCCCGGCGCTCGGCGGGCGCGAGCGCGGACATCTCGGCGAGGTCGATCTCCTCCAGCAGCTTGGCGCGGTAGGAGGAGACCAGCCGGCCGTCCTCGCGGGGGCCGTGGCGGTCGTCGGGGGTGGTGACCCGGGAGCGCAGGCTCATGGGCGGGCTCCGTTCGGGTCGTCGTTGGGCATGACGGCGGTCGCCTTGGCGGCCTCGACGGACAGCCCGGGCACGATCGAGTTGATGGGGATCGTCACGGTGGCCGTGACGGCGTCGGCGCTCTTGCTGATGGCCACGTCGGCCGTGAGACCGCCCCGGACGGCCGCCTGACCGGCGGCAGCTCCGCCCGAGCCCTTGCGGGCCTCGACCCGGGCCGCCGTACGGGCGGCCGTGTCCGCCTGTTCGTGGACGTACGCGATCCAGCCCAGCTGGATCCCGCACAGCGCGACGAACAGCAGGATCGGCACGAAGCCGATGTACTCCAGGGCGACCTGGCCCCGGTCGGAGCGGATGCGTTGTCTCATGCCCTCACTCCTCCCTCTCCATCGCGGCTCCGGCCGTTCCGTCGATCCCGCCGAAGCTCAGGCCGGGGAACAGGACGGGAATCTGGAGCGTGACCGTCACCTTGTAGACGTCGCCCTCCCGCCGGCAATTGGGGGTCCCCATGTTCCACGCGCCGCTGATGTGCTCCCCCGCCGCCGCCACGCATGCGCCGCTACCCCGCACCGCGCCCGCCCGCGCCGCCTCGTCGGCCGCGTTGCCGGCCAGGGAGAACGCGTAGCCGATCAGCACGCACTCCCACACCGCCGCCACGAGCAGCAGGATCAGCGGCACCATGCCCACGAACTCCAGGGCCACCTGCCCCCGGTCCCGGTCCTCCCGCACGGACCCGCGCGCCGGCACGGCTCAGCCCTCCCGGCCGCGCCGCAGCCGGGCGACCGGGCCGGCCGCCCGGACGGCCAGGGCGGAGCCCGCGCCGGCCCCCGCCCGGCCGGCCGGAACCGGTGCCTTGTCCGGCGCCGACAGCAGGCCCAGCTCGCCGGCCACCGCCCACAGGGCCTGCTTCACCGTCGAGCGGTTGTCGAGGTCCTGCACCCGCCCCGCGTCCACGACGGCCTGGAGTTCCTTGAAGGCGGCGGGGACGGGGGTGCGCACGGCCCGGGTCCTGGTGATCTTCTCGATCAGCGAGGGCTGGATCTCGGTGTGCTTGCTCCAGCGGTTCACCATCACCGCCGTGTCCTCGGCCTTGCGCACCTGGAGCCGCTCCCACATCCGGACCATCCGCTTGGTGGCCCGTACGGAGACCACGTCCGGGGTGGTGACCAGTACGGCCACGTCGGCCTGTTCCACGGCCGCGGCGTTGGCGCCGGTCACCTGGGTGCCGCAGTCGATGACGACCAGCTCGTAGCGGGCGCGCAGGGCTCCGATGACGTGCCGGGCCGCCCGCTCGTCCACCTCCTCGCCCCGCTCCCCCTCCGCCGGGGCCAGCAGCAGCGCGAGGCCGGTGCGGTCCTCGTACACGGCGTCCTGGAGGACCCGGGGCGAGATGTCCTGGATGCCGGCGAGGTCGGCGATGGAGCGGCGGAACTGCACGTCGAGGTAGGAGCCGACGTCCCCGGCCTGGAGGTCGAGGTCCACCAGTGCCGTGCGGCGTCCCGAGGCGGCCGCCGCGAGCGCGAACTGGACGGCGGTGAAGGTGGCGCCGACGCCGCCCTTGGCGCCGGTCACGGTGACGACCCGGCCGCCCGGGCCGGAGAACGCCTGCGCGCCCCCGCCCAGGTGGCGGCGTACGCCGACGGCCCACAGGGCGGCGGCCTGGACGCGGGCGGCGAGCTCCTCGTACGAGAGGGGCAGGCTGATCAGGCCCCGCGCGCCGGAGTCCATCGCGGCGGAGAACAGGCCCGGGCCGGCGTCGGAGGAGAGCAGGACCACGCCCACCGCCGGGAAGCGCAGGGCGACTTCGCGGATGAGCTCCAGGGCGGGGACGGGCCCGATCCGCTCGTGGACCAGGACGACCTCGGGGAGCTCGTCGACGGACTCGGCGGCGAGGCGGCCCAGCACGTCGAGGAGGGAGGTGGAGTCGGGGACGGGAGGGGCGGGCTCGGCGTCCGGCAGCTGGCTGAGCAGGGCCACGATGGAGCGGGCGGCGTCCGGGTCGCCGGCCGCGGGGAGGATTCGAGTGGTCATCCGCGCCTCACTTGTCCCCGTCGAGGGTGTACGTGCGGTCGGCCGGGCCGGGGGCCGAGTCGGTGCCGGGGGCCACCAGGGCCAGCCGGACGTGCTCCGCGAAGGACTCGGCGTAGGCGACGCGCTGGGTGTCCTTCGTGTTCAGGGCGAAGGTGATCGGCACGGCCTCGGCGGGGCCCTTGCGGTCGCTGTCCTTGTCGAGGGCGGTGAGCTTGCCGACGCCCAGGACGCGGGCGTTGGCGACGATGATCACCGAACGGGAGGGGTCGGTCTCCTTGGCGCCCTTGAAGGTGGCGATGATGTTGACCTTGGCCCCGGAGGTGATCTTGCCGGCCACGCCGGTGGCCGCGTCGATCATGATGGCGATCTCCTGCTCCCCCGCCTGGAGCTGCGGTTTGTCCACGAACATGTCGCTCTGGAGCAGGGAGCCCTTCTTCAGGGTGGTGAGCGCGATCTTGCCCTGGAGCGCGCCGAGGTCGTCGACGGCGGTGTCGGACAGCCACCGCTCGGGGACCTTCACCTCTTCGAACTGGCCGGCCGTGAGCGCGCTGTACGGTGCGATGTCGCCCTTGACGCGGTACGCGACGACCTCGTTCCCGACCTTGGAGTTGACGTCGCCGATCACGACGAGGACCCCGGCGAAGGCGGCGAGGGCGCACAGGACCGACAGGAGCAGCAGGATGACGCCGCGGCGCTGGCGTGAGTTCATGGGCCGTACTACCTCGCCGTTCTTCGTTCGTTCGGGCGGTCAGGATCCGGATCCGGAGCGGGCGGCGGGCACCTCGGGCGGGGGTGCGGCCAGGGGGGCGGCGCAGAAGCCGCAGCGGTCGCCGATGAGCTCCAGGCCGCACCAGCCGCACTGCTCGCGGCGGACCGAGGCGACCAGCTGGTGGAGCACGGAGACGTCGGGGATGGCGGCGGCGAACTCGACGAGCTTGGGGGTGGCCCACCAGCGGGCGGAGTCGGCGGGGAGCGGGTTCTCCATGACGCCCTGCACCTGCCAGGCGGGGGCCAGTTCGGCCGTCACCCAGTCGGAGGCCAGCTGGCCGCGCGCGAACGTCAGGTGCGTGGCGAAGGCGGGCCCGGGCGGCAGCACCCCGGCCGCGGCGGGGTTGCCGAGCCGGGCCAGGTGCGGGGAGGGGTGGGCCAGTACGGCGAACTGGGCGCCGGGCGACCAGGAGCGGGCGTGCGCCTTCAGCCCGACCGGCACCCGGTCCAGCTTGGCGACGCTGCCGAGCAGGGCGCCCGCGTAGACGTAGTGGGACAGCAGCCGGGCGGCGGAGGCGATCACGCCCGGGCTGAAGTCGCAGACGGTGAGCTGGCGCAGCTGACGCACCAGCACGGCGGTGCCCAGCGGCGGGAGGTCGACGTCGAGGAGCGCGATCCGGTCGGTCTCCAGGATGGCCCGCACCGTGCGCAGCCGGCGGACGGTGGCGGGCGGCAGCCAGGGCGGTACGACGGCCACGAGGTGGCCGTGCCGCTCCAGCAGGGCGGTGGTCTCGGCGAGCGAGGCCTCCAGGTCGGCATCGGCCGGCGGGCGCAGTACGGCGGCGCCCGGGGTGTGCCGGTCGGGGGCCGGCAGCACCAGATCGGCACTGGTGACAGCGATGGCGGTCGGCACGCGGATCCCCCCGTTCACCCTCTGCGCGGCGCCCGTCGGGCCGCCCGTCGACCGGCCTTCGCGTACGCGCGCATGCTGCGCGACCGCAAACGATCGACGCTCTTCCCCCTTGCCCCAGCACCATATCCGCGTCACCCCTGACAGGGCAGGGGCTTGGAGATTCCCGCTCGGTGAGCACCTGTCACAGGAGGCGGGAAACCCGGACAACAGGGAAGGGCGCTCCGTGCATTTCAAGCCACATTGCAAACACTCTTGACACGGGGATTGGTCTGGACCAACTTGGCTGGCGCCGGCTTTCGGTCCCGGGGACCCCACTCCCCGTCCGCTCCTCCCCCTTCCGCTTCTCCCCTTCCTCCCCCCACGGAGCCCACGTGAACCGCATACGCTCCCTCGCCCTGCTGGGCGCGGCCACCCTCACCGCCGGCGGGCTGACCGCCCTCGCGGCGGGCCCCGCCCAGGCCGCCGACGTCAACGTCGCCCGCAACGGCGGCTTCGAGTCCGGTCTCGCCAACTGGTCCTGCTCGAACGGCAGCGGCGCCTCCGTCTCCTCCCCGGTCCACACGGGGGCGGGCGCCCTGAAGGCGACCCCGGCCGGCTCGGACAACGCCCGGTGCAGCCAGACCGTCACGGTCAAGCCGAATTCCACGTACACGCTCAGCGCCCAGGTGCAGGGCTCGTACGTCTACCTGGGCGCGACCGGCACCGGCACCCAGGACGTCTCCACCTGGACGCCGGGCACGGGCGGCGGCTGGCAGAAGCTGTCGACCACCTTCACCACCGGGCCCGCCACCACCCAGGTCACCGTCCACACCCACGGCTGGTACGGCCAGCCGGCCTACTTCGCCGACGAGTTCAGCGTCTTCGGCCCCGACGGCGGCGGCCCCACCGATCCCGGACCGGGCCTGCCGGGCGCACCCTCGGGGGCCGCCGTTTCCGGCCAGAGCCAGAGCGGCCTCACCCTTTCGTGGAACGCGGTCGCCGGGGCGGCCGGTTACCACGTCTACCAGGACGGGGTGCGCGTCCAGACGGTGACGGGTGCCACCCGGGCCGCGGTCACCGGACTGGCGGCCGGCAAACTCGTACTCCTTCCAGGTGAGCGCGTACAACGCGGCCGGCGAGGGTCCGAAGTCGGCGCCGGTGACCGGTACCACCACCGGGGGCGGCGGCCCGAACCCGAACCCCTCGGTGCCCCGGCACGCGCTGACGGGCTACTGGCAGAACTTCGACAACGGGGCGACCGTCCAGCGGCTCTCCGACGTCTCCGCCCAGTACGACATCATCGCCGTCTCCTTCGCCGACGCCACGGCCACGCCGGGCGCCATCGCCTTCCACCTCGACTCGGCGGGGCTCGGCGGCTACACGGTGGCGCAGTTCAAGGCGGACGTCGCCGCGAAGAAGGCGGCCGGCAAGTCGGTCGTCCTCTCCATCGGCGGCGAGAAGGGCACGATCTCGGTCAATGACTCCGCCTCCGCGGCCAACCTGGCCGACTCCGCCTGGGCGCTGATGCAGGAGTACGGCTTCAGCGGGATCGACATCGACCTGGAGAACGGACTCAACCCGACGTACATGACGCAGGCCCTGCGCGCGCTGTCGGCGAAGGCGGGCCCCTCCCTGGTCCTGACCATGGCCCCGCAGACCATCGACATGCAGTCCACGCAGGGCGGGTACTTCAAGACCGCGCTGGCCGTGAAGGACATCCTGACGGTCGTGAACATGCAGTACTACAACAGCGGCGCGATGAACGGCTGCGACGGCAAGGTCTACTCCCAGGGCTCGGTCGACTTCCTGACCGCGCTGGCCTGCATCCAGCTGGAGGGCGGTCTCGACCCCTCGCAGGTGGGCATCGGGGTGCCGGCCTCGCCGAGCGGCGCGGGCAGCGGCTACGTCTCCCCCACGGTCGTCAACAACGCCCTCGACTGCCTGGCCAGGGGCACGAACTGCGGGTCCTTCAAGCCGTCGAAGACCTACCCGTCGCTGCGCGGGGCGATGACCTGGTCGACCAACTGGGACGCCAAGGCGGGTGGCGCCTGGTCCAACGCGGTGGGTCCCAAGGTCCACGGGCTGCCGTAGGCGGTAGAGGTGTGGGGGTGGCTGATTCGGTCCGGTGCGCACACGGGGTCATTGACCGGGACATGCCACGAGAGCACGCTGTGCGCGTCCGCACGGCTACCCCCACACTCCCACCCAGGAGAACGCATGCGGCTCCACCACCGCCGAAGGGCCGCCGTCACCGCGGCCCTGCTGGCGCTCGCGCTCGGCGCACCCGCCTACGGCATGAGCGCGACGGCAGCACCCCCGCCCAGCCCCTCGACCGCCACCCTCGACGAGGCCGTCGTCCAGTACGAGATCCAGGGCCCCTCCACGGCCGCCGAACGCACGGCCCTGCTGCGCACCGGGGTCTCGATCGACGAGGTGGACGCCCGCTCGGTCGTGGTCAGCGCCGACCCCGTGCAGGCCAGGAGCCTGCGCGCGCTGGGCTACACGCTGACCGCCCTGCCCGGGCCGCCGGACCGCAGCGAGCGGGGCGTCGCGGCGGCCCCGATGGACTTCCCCTCGGCCGACTCCCGCTACCACAACTACGCCGAGGCGAACGCGGAGATCGACCAGCGCATCGCCCAGTACCCCGGGATCATGAGCAAGCGGGTCATCGGGAAGTCGTACCAGGGCCGCGACCTCGTGGCGATCAAGATCAGTGACAACGTCGCCACCGACGAGGCCGAGCCCGAGGTGCTGTTCACCGCCCACCAGCACGCGCGCGAGCACCTGACCGTGGAAATGGCCCTGTACCTGCTCAAGGAGTTCGGCTCGAAGTACGGCACCGACTCCCGGGTCACGAACATGATCAACGGCCGGGAGATCTGGATCGTCCCGGACCTCAACCCCGACGGCGGCGAGTACGACATCGCCACCGGCTCCTACCGCTCCTGGCGCAAGAACCGCCAGCCCAACAGCGGCTCCTCGTACGTCGGAACCGACCTCAACCGCAACTGGGACTACAAGTGGGGCTGCTGCGGCGGCTCCAGCAGCAGCAAGGGCTCCGAGACCTACCGCGGGCCGGCGGCGGCCTCCGCACCCGAGGTGAAGGTGGTCTCCGACTTCGTGCGCAGCCGGGTCGTCGGCGGCAAGCAGCAGATCACGGCCGCGATCGACTTCCACACGTACAGCGAGCTGGTGCTCTGGCCCTTCGGCTGGACGTACAACGACACCGCGCCGGGCCTGACGGCCGACGACCTCGCCGCGTACAAGAAGATCGGCACGAGCATGGCGGCCAGCAACGGCTACACGCCCGAGCAGTCGAGCGACCTGTACATCACCGACGGCACGATCGACGACTGGCTGTGGGGCGACCAGAAGATCTTCGCCTACACCTTCGAGATGTACCCCGCGAACGGCGGAGGCGGCTTCTACCCGCCCGACGAGGTCATCGACCGCGAGACGGCGCGCAACCGGGACGCGGTGCTCCAGCTGCTGGAGAACGCGGACTGCATGTACCGCTCGATCGGCAAGGAAGCCCAGTACTGCCCGCCGGCGTAACGGCCGGACGGGCCGGGGCGCCCCACCGCCAGGGGGGCGCCCCTCACCCGCGCCTGCCTCGGGGTCAGGCCAGTACCGCGAGGGCGTCGATCTCGATCAGCAGGCCGGCCGGGAGGCCCACGTACACCGTGGTGCGGGCGGCCGGCGCCTCCTTGAGGCCCTGCTCCTCGAAGTAGGCGTTGTAGATCTCGTTCATCTCGGCGAAGTGGCCGGTGTCGGTCAGGTAGACGCGGATCATCATCACGTCGTCCCAGTCCGCGCCGCCCGCCTCCAGCACGGAGCGGACGTTCTCCAGGGTCTGGAGGGTCTGCTCGCGCAGCGTCGGCCCGGCGATGGCGGGCGCCTTCCCCGCGACGTGGGGCAGGTAGCCGACCTGGCCGGCGACCTGGAGGATGTTGCCCTTGCGGACGCCGTGCGAGAACTTCGCGGGCGGCGCGGGGTGGGAGTCGGGGGTGACGGCGGTCTTCTCGCTCACGGGTGTCCTCCGGGTCGGGGTCGGTCGTGGGGGTGTTCCCCCGGCTGATGGTGTCAGCGGTGCGGGGTGCGCGGGGCGTCCGCTCGACCGGTTCCCGAGCACGGCGCCCGTCGGCGCTCCCGGCGGAACCGGGGAACGTTGACCCTCGTCCCCCCGGGTGTTAGACCACAGGCACCACGCGCAGCACAGCCGCACCACCCCAGGAGGACCCCATGGGCAGCGACGCAGTCCGCCGGCTCGCCGACGACCCCGTCGACCACCGCTTCAAGGGGCTCCCCCCGGACGCCCAGGCGGCGGGCCTCACCGTCGGGGAACTCGCCGCCCAGCGGCGCGACCTCCACACCGGCGGGTTCACCACTCCCCTCCTCACCCTCGACGCGGACGCGCTCGCGCACAACCTCACCGCGCTCGGCACGTACGCCGCCCGCCACGGCCTCGCCTTCGCGCCCCACGGCAAGACCTGCATGGCCCCCCAGCTCTTCGAGCGGCAGCTCGAGCACGGCGCCTGGGGCATCACCGCCGCCGTGCCCCACCAGGCGCGCGTCTACCGGGCCTTCGGGATCCCGCGCATCTTCCTCGCCAACGAGCTCGTCGACCCCGCCGCCCTGCGCTGGGTCGCCGCCGAGCTCGCCGCCGACCCAGGCTTCCGGTTCGTCTGCTACGTCGACTCCGTGCGCGGGGTCGCCCTCATGGACCGGGCCCTGCGGGGGCAGGGCGCCGTCCTGGACGTGGTCGTCGAGCTCGGCGGCGGCGAAGGGGGCCGCACCGGGGCGCGTACCGACGAGGACTGCCGGGCGGTGGCCGACGCCGTCGCCGCCACCGCCACCCTGCGCCTCGTCGGCGTCGCCGGCTACGAGGCCGAGGTCCCCGGGGCCGACTCCGAGCGCGTGCACGCCTGGCTGCGCCGGCTCACCGGCCTCGCCGTCGAGTTCGACAAGGCCGGGCGGTTCGGCCCCGACGTCGAGGAGATCGTCGTCAGCGCCGGCGGATCGGCCTGGTTCGACGCCGTCGCCGACGTGTTCGGGGAGCTGCCCGAGCTGTCCCGGCCCACGCTGCGGCTGCTGCGCTCCGGCGCGTACGTCTCCCACGACCACGGCTGGTACGGCCGCCTGACCCCCTTCAACCGGATCCCCGAGGAGGGCGGGCTGCGCCCCGCCTTCCGGCTGTGGACGCAGGTCGTCTCCCGCCCCTCCCCCACCCAGGCCTTCGTCAACGCCGGCAAGCGCGACGTCGCCTACGACCTCGGCCTCCCGGAGGCCGAGCTGGTCCGCGACGCCCTCGACGGCACCGAGCGGCCCGCCACCGGGATCCGGGTGGTCAAGCTGTCCGACCAGCACGCCTGGCTGGAGACGGACTCCGCCGAGGACGTGCAGGTCGGCGACTGGGTCGCGCTCGGCATGTCGCACCCCTGCACCATCTTCGAGAAGTGGCCGCTGATCCCGGTCGTGGAGGCCGACGGCACGGTCGGCGACTACGTCCGGACGTTCTTCTAGCCGTGGACCTCGTCATCCGGGGCGCCCGCGTCGTCGACGGCACGGGCGGGCCCTCGTACACGGCGGACGTCGCCGTGCACGAGGGCCGGATCGCCGCCATCGGCCGGATCCGGGCCGGCGGGCGGCTCACCGTCGACGCGCACGGGCTCGCCCTGGCCCCCGGGTTCGTGGACATGCACGCCCACAGCGACCTGGCGCTGCTGCGCGACCCGGACCACGGCGCCAAGGCCGCCCAGGGCGTCACCCTGGAAGTCCTCGGCCAGGACGGCCTGTCGTACGCGCCCGCCGACGAGCGGACCCTGGCCGGGGTGCGGACCGCGATCGCCGGCTGGAACGGCCCCGGGGACGACGTCGACTTCGACTGGCGCACCGTCGGGGAGTACCTCGACCGGCTGGACCGCGCCCACGGCGGACGGGGCATCGCCGTGAACGCCGCCTACCTCGTACCGCAGGGCACGGTGCGCGCGTACGCCCTCGGATGGGACGACCGCCCCGCGACCACGGCCGAGCTCGCCCGCATGCGGCAGCTGGTCGCCGAGGGGATGGAAGAGGGCGCCGTCGGCATGTCCTCCGGGCTCACCTACACCCCGGGCATGTACGCCTCGGGCGCCGAACTGACCGAGCTGTGCAAGGTCGTGGCCCGGTACGGCGGCTACTACTGCCCGCACCACCGCTCGTACGGGCGCGGCGCGCTCGCCGCCTACGCCGAGATGCTCACGCTGGCCCGCGAGGCCGGCTGCGCCCTGCACCTGGCGCACGCCACCATGAACTTCGGGGAGAACCGGGGCCGCGCCCCCGAGCTGCTGGCCCTGCTGGACGCGGCCCTGGCCGACGGCGCCGACGTCACCCTCGACAGCTACCCGTACACCCCCGGCTGCACCACCCTCGCCGCGCTGCTGCCCGGCTGGGCGCACGAGGGCGGCCCGCAGGCCCTGCTGGCACGGCTGCGCGACGAGGACACCGCCGAACGGATCCGGTACGCGCTGGAGGTGGAGGGCTCCGACGGCTGCCACGGGGTCCCGGTGGACTGGGCGAGCGTGGAGGTCTCGGGGACGAGCGACCCCGCGTACGGCGGCCACGTCGGCCGGCGCCTCGACGGCTGGGCCACCGCCCGGCAGCTGCTGCTCGGCGACCGGCTCGGGACGGCCGTCCTCCAGCACGTCGGCCACGAGGAGAACGTCCGGGCGATCATGCGCCACCCGGTCCACACGGGCGGCTCCGACGGCATCCTGCACGGCGCGAAGCCGCACCCCCGCGCGTACGGCACCTTCCCGCACTACCTCGGGCACTATGTGCGCGAGCTGGGCGTCCTCTCCCTGGAGGAGTGCGTGGCGCACCTCTCCGGCCGGCCGGCGGCGCGGCTGCGGCTGCCCGACCGCGGGCTGGTGCGCGAGGGCCACCGCGCCGACCTGGTGCTGTTCGACCCGGAGACGGTCGCGGCCGGGTCCACGTACGAGCGGCCGCGCGCGCTGCCCACGGGGATCCCGTACGTGCTGGTCGACGGACGCTTCGTCATGCGGGACGGGGCCCGGACCGACGTCCTGGCAGGACGGGCCGTACGCCGCGTACGCCGAAAGGCCGTTCACACCTGACACATACGATGAACGCCATGGCCGCCTTCCTCCTCCCCGCCCTCCTCTTCCTCGCCTTCTGCGTCAGCGTGTTCAAGGACCGCCGCCGCTTCAGCAACGCGGTGCTGTTCGGCCTGACGTTCGTGTCCCTCTCGGCGGCCCTGCTCTTCCAGCTGACCGCGCTGCCGCCGTGGGCGGCCCTCGGCATCATGCTGGTCGCCCTGGCGATGCCCGCGCTCGGCACCATGGCGATCGGCGTCTTCCTGATCGCCAACGGCGTGACCATGATCCGCAGGGAGGGCCGCAGTCCGGCCAACCTGATGTCGATGCTCGCCGGACTCGGCATCTTCGGGATGATCGCGCTGCTGGTCGTCGTCCCGCAGTTCCACTCGACCGTCCTGAACGGCATGGCCGCGACCCTGACCCTGGTCGTCGCCTACGTCTCCTTCCTCTTCCTGTGCTTCCTCGGGTACGCCTTCCTCTACGGCCGGATCAAGGTCCGCGGGGACGTCGACCACGTGGTCATGCTGGGCTCCGGCCTGGTCGGCGGGGACCGGGTGCCGCCGCTGCTGGCCTCGCGCCTGCGCAAGGGGCAGCGGATCCACGCGGCCCAGCTGGCGCGCGGCTCGCGCCCGCCGGTGCTGCTCGCCTCGGGCGGCAAGGGCTCCGACGAGAGGGTCTCGGAGGCGCGGGCGATGGCGGACTGGCTGATCGCCGAGGGGGTGCCGGCGGAGCACGTCGTGCTGGAGGACCGCTCGCGCACCACCGAGGAGAACATGCTGTTCTCGAAGGAGATCATGCTGGCGGGCGACCCGGGCTACCGGTGCGTGATCGTCACCAACAACTTCCACGCCTTCCGGGCCGCGATGATGGCCCGCAAGGCGGGGGTGAACGGGCAGGTGGTCGGCTCGCCGACGGCCCGCTACTTCCTGCCGAGCGCCACCCTGCGCGAGTTCGTCGCCGTGTTCTGGGAGCACCGGGTGGTCAACCTGTGGATCTGCGGGGTGCTCGTGGCGACCGGCGCGGCGGCGACGCTCGCGGCCGCCGTCTGACGGACGTACGGCGGGGGTGGCGGTTACGCCTTCTGCCGGAGCGCCGGGACCACGGGCGGCGGCGGTGGCTCCGGCTTCGGCCTCGTGGGCGAGGCCGTTCGGCCCCTCCCCGGTGTCATGGCCGGGCGTCCCCGCCGCCCGAGGTGCGTTCATGGGGCCGGGCGCGGAGTATGGGGGCCTGGGGGGCACCGTAGGAGGTATCCGATGGACAGTGAACCGAACGAGCAGCCCACCCGGTCGGACCGGCTCTTCACGGGTGGGGAGCGCGCGTACGACCCCGAGGACCTGGTGATGGCGACCGGCCACGACCCGACTCCGGAGCGGGTCGAGAAGGCGCGGAAGCTGATCGAGAAGGAGGGTCCGCAGGTCATCGAGCGCTTCCTGCCGTAGCGGTCGGCCGACCGGAGGCTGTTGGGCCACGGCCCGGGGTCGCACCCCGGGCCGTGGCCGATTCGTGTCCCGGCCACCTCCGGCCCCGCCGGGGGCTCGGGGGTGCCGCCAGACCAGCGGGCGTCCAGACCTGCGGGCGTGCGCTACGGATCCGGCGCATCCAGAATCGGTAAAGGCTCGTTAGCGCTCCGGGGGCCGCCCTACGGAGGTCAGATGAACAGCGTTGCCGTGCCGGTCGCCCGGGTGCTCCCCGTCGACTGGGACCACCCGACGGACCCGCACCCCGGTCCGCGGCTCGACCACGTCCGGACCTACGTGGCGAGCGGGGGTACGGACGGCCACCTGTGGCGCGGGGTCCCGACCCTGCTCCTGACCACCCTCGACCGCGCGACGGGCCGGGCGGTGCGCACGCCGCTGATCTACGCCGAGGACGAGGGCCGCCACCTGGTCGTGGCCGCCGGCTGGGGACGGCGGCGCCACCCCGCGTGGTACCGCAACCTCGCCGCCCATCCGCAGGTCCGCCTCCAGGTGGGCCCCCGGACCTTCGCGGCCTGGGCGCGCACGGCGAGCGCGGTGGAGCGGGAGACGTACTGGGAGGCGCTGACGGCGCTGTGGCCGCCCTTCGACGACTACCAGGTCCTCGCGGGGCCCCGGGAGCTGCCGCTGGTGATCGTGGAGGGGTGAAGGAGCGCCCCCGGGCACCGTCCGGGGGCGGATCAGCCGCCGGCACGTGGGTGCCGGAACCCCTTGACGACGAGCCAGAGCGCGAGGGACACCTCCCAGGCGAACACCGGGAGCGCGGCGAGGGAGCCGGGCAGGGACAGCTGGGCGTAGAGCCCGAACATCACGGCGACGGCCGAAGCGCAGATCAGCGGGCCGCCGAGCAGGCCGAGCACGGCGATGGGCCGCGGCACCAGCCGGGAGCGGTGCACCAGCCGGGCCAGCAGGGCCGTGTTGACCCCGAGGGCGATGTTGGGGCCGAGCAGGAACGTCCAGGCGTGGACGGCCACCAGTGCCGTGTCGGCGGCGGCCGAACCCGGGCCCGCCGCGTCCCGGCGCAGGGTGACCAGGGCGAGCACGGCGACGATGCCGACGAGGATGAGGGCGGCCTCCAGGAGGCGGGCGCAGACGTATCCGAGGGCCATTCCCTCGCCCCACCGCCTGACCACCGGGTACAGCGTGGCGCCGGTGCCGGCCACGGCGCCCACCAGGACCAGCTCGCACAGCGCGCCGAGCAGCGCCCGGCTGCCGGCCGCCGCTTCCGCGCCGCCCCCGAGGAGCGGTTGGTAGAGGACGGCCCCCGCGACGGCGGCGACCTCCGTCACGAGGAACAACACTCCGGCGACGACTGCGGTTCTTCTGTCCGACTTCATTCCCTGCCCCCTGAGAGGGAGGTGTACGGCGTACACCTCATGCTGCGCCGAACCATAGGTGTACGCCGTACACTCGTCAAGGAGGGGGAGCAGGACGAAGGACGAAAGGGAAAGGGAGGGGCCGATGACGCGGCTGAACCGGGAGCGCGTCCTGCGGGCCGCCGTCGCGCTCGCCGACGAGGGCGGGATCGACGCGCTGAGCATGCGCCGGCTGGCACAGGAGCTGGACGTCGTCCCGATGGCGCTCTACAAGCACGTGGCCAACAAGGAGCAGCTCCTCGACGGCATGCTGGACGTCGTCCTCGGCGGGATCGACCCGCCGCTGCCCGACCCCGACTGGCGGGAGGCGGTGCGGCAGCGGATCCTCTCGGCCCGGCGGGTCCTCCTGGGCCACCGCTGGGCGTACCGGGTGATCGAGTCGCGGTCCGTACCGACGCCGGCGGTGCTGGAGTACCTGGACTCGATGATCGGCGCGTTCCGGGACGGCGGGTTCTCCGCCGACCTCACGCACCACGTGATGCACGCGATGGGCAGCCGGCTGCTGGGGTTCAGCCAGGAGCTGTTCGACGACTCACGCGGCGCCGGGCCCCCGGACCCGGCGATGGCGGAGCGCTACCCGCGCATCGCCGAGCTGGCCGCTGCGGCGGCGCACGACGGGGACTCCGTGGTGGGCGGGGGCTGTGACGACCAGTTCGAGTTCGAGTTCGCGCTGGACCTGCTGCTGGACGGCTTCGAGCGACTGCGCGAACGGGGCTGGACCTCGGGCCCCGGCGGGGGCGGGTGAGACGGGGCGGCGGAGGCCGGGGGCCGGGTGCCGGAGGCGGCCGGCCGGGGGGTGGGGCGGGCCATGCAGTTGCCTCAGAGCTGCGGGGATCGTTGCCCCGTCTGTGACGGAGTGGAGGCGCGGGCCAGCGGGTCAGGCACGCTCCGTACCATCCATAGGTGATCAACCCGTTCTTCCACGCACCCAGACGCCGCTTCATCACCCTGGCCGTGCTGGCTGCCGTTGTCGCCTTCGGGTGGTACGCCGTTCAGCCGGTCCATCCGCGATGCACGGTCCACTCAGCGGTCGGCTCGGGGGCCCTCGTGCCCGCCGGCACCTCGGCGGAAGAGATGGAAGCCGTAGCCAGGCAGGCTTACGAGGACGCCTTGGCCGACGGCGCGTGCGGACCATCACACGCCCGATTCCGAGACTGGATTGGCTGACCTGAGCCCGCAGCCCGACGCGCTGCGGCCCTTGCCGCCGTCGTGGGGGGCTTGGGCTGCCAGAGGCCGCCATTGCCCTCGCCCGGGCCCGAGCCGAGGGACCGATCGTCATTGGCCGGGGTGGCGAGCGGGCCGGCCACCTGCCGGAACACGGTCTCCAGCACGTCCTCCCCGAGCCGGGCTCGCGCCCGGCACAACGATGACCGGTTCACCCGCGTGAGGGCCCGGCTGGGGGGCAACGATCCCCTCGACTCAAAGGCAACTGCACTGGGTGGGGCGGCGCCCGGGCCGCTGTGCGGGCCTAGGGGGCCGGGGGTCGGCCGGCCGGGGTGGCCACGGCGGTGTAGGTGCGGCCGGCCACCGCGTACTCGCCGAGCGGGGTCATGCCGAAGGCGTCCACGTGGACCCGCCAGGACGGAACGTTGCCGGACTCGATGAAGGCGACCAGCGCCTCGGCGCGGCCGGCCGACGCCTCGACGGCCCTCGCGTACAGGCCCCGGGCCACGCCGTGCCCGCGGAAGGCGGCGTCGACCACGACCGGCCCGTACAGCAGCCACCGCACCCCGCTGAGGGGCCGCCCGTGCCAGGTCAGGGAGTCCTGCGCCCGCAGCAGCCCGAGGACCGCCGCCGGCGGGTCGCCCATGTCCGCGGCGACCGACAGTGCGAGCAACCCGGCGACCCGCCCCTGCCCGGCGTCGGCCACCAGCAGCTCCCCGTCCCCGGCCATGCCCCGCAGGGCGTCGACGCCGAAGGCCCCCTGCACGAAGCCCTGCGCGGCGCGCTGTTCCGCGGTGAGGGCGTCGTGGTGGTTGGCGGCGAACAGCCGGGCCATGGCGGGCGCGTCGGCCTCGGTGGCGTATCGGTAGCGCATGGGGCGATGCTGCCACGGCGTTCCGGCGGCGGAAGGGCGGGGCACGGTTCAAGGGGGTCGGTGGTGTGCCGGGGGCTGCCCGCCAGTCCACTGTCCTTCCGTGCCGGCCCGGTCCCTCAAGGGCGCTCCTTCGTCGCGTCGCTTCGCGATGGCCTTCGGCCACCCTTGACCGACCGGCCCGTCCCGGAATGCCAAAGACTGCCGGGAAGCCCCCGAGGAAACGGCATGGGGGAAGCGTTCAAGGACGGGCCCGTCACAGACCCGCGAGGGACTGGGCTCCGCTACCTCCCGGATACGGCCCCATGCGCATGACCCGGGGGGCAACGTGCGCATCAGATCGCTACACGCTCCTCCTGGCTTGGCGTCCGGCGGCCGTCTTGGGCCGGTTCTCGCGCCACGCGCCGGTGGTGCGCTCAGCGGTTGGTGTTGAGGAAGCCGATGACCACCGCGCCCCACCAGCAGGCCTGGGAGACCAGGGCCGTGGCGCCGCCCCAGAGGAGGAGGCCGCGGCCGATCGGGGCGGTGGCGGATCCGAGGCGGCGGCCCAGCAGGCCCGCCTGGAGGCCGTTGACGGTGAGGAGGGCCACCAGGCCGATCTTGGTGAGGGTCAGCGGGGAGTCGAGGTCCGGGTGCAGCATCAGGCCGCTCACCACCAGGCCCCCCAGCCCGGCCCAGATCGGGACGTGCAGCCGGGACGTCGCGCCGAGCACCTCCGCGATGCCGCAGCGCCCGGTGGCCCACAGCAGGCCGTAGTAGTCGGCGGACAGCACCGCTCCGAAGCCGAGCACCAGCGAGGCCAGGTGCACGAACAGCGCGGCGGAGTGCATGGAGGCGTCGGCCTGCATGTGGAGGGAGCACCACAGCCCCGCCGCCAGGACGACCAGTGCGCACAGGGCCCCCGCCGCGACGGTCCACCAGGAGTCGTACAGGCGGACGGGGCGGGGGGAGAGTCTGGCTGCGGGGGACGACATGGCGGCTGGCTCCGGGATACCGACGGGCGCGGCTCGGTCTGCCGCGTCAAAGCAAGGTAAGGCTCACCTAAAGGGACCGCGCCGTCAATCCGGGTCCACGGGCCGGGACCGTGAGCCCGGACACACGCCCCCGGCCGGCGGCGAGCCGGGGCCTCGCCGCCTGGATGGGGACCGGGCCGGGCGTCGCGCGGGGATACCCGCGGGCGGGCGCCCCCCCCGGGGGGGGTGACGAGCGCAACATCGGGGCGGTCGGCGGCCGCGGCCGTTCACCCATTCCGCAGGCCGGACGGCGCCCCGGCCGCCGTTTCAAAGGGTGGACAGGTCCGCCGCCTGGCCATCGCGCGAAGTGGGACATATCGCTCGGTGGAATTCCGCCGGAACAGCCGAGCGGGCGCGCCGCACGGCCCGTAAGCTCCCGTCATGCAGGTGATCCAGTCAACGAAACTCGCCAATGTCTGCTACGAGATCCGCGGACCCGTCCTCGAAGAGGCGATGCGGCTCGAAGCGGCAGGTCATCGCATCCTCAAGCTGAACACCGGCAACCCCGCGGCCTTCGGCTTCGAGTGCCCGCCGGAGATCCTCGAGGACATGCTCCGCAACCTGGGCAACGCCCACGGCTACGGTGACGCGAAGGGCCTGCTGTCGGCGCGGCGCGCGGTCATGCAGCACTACCAGACCAAGGGCATCCACCTGGACGTCGAGGACATCTACCTCGGCAACGGCGTCTCCGAGCTGATCCAGATGTCGATGCAGGCGCTGCTGGACGACGGCGACGAGGTGCTGGTCCCCGCCCCGGACTACCCGCTGTGGACGGCCTCCGTCTCGCTGGCCGGCGGCACGGCCGTGCACTACCGCTGCGACGAGCAGGCCGACTGGATGCCGGACCTCGCGGACATCGAGCGCAAGGTCACCGACCGCACCCGCGCGATCGTGATCATCAACCCGAACAACCCGACCGGCGCCGTCTACGACGACGAGATGCTGCGGGGCCTGACGGACATCGCGCGCCGGCACAACCTGGTCGTGTGCTCCGACGAGATCTACGACCGGATCCTCTACGACGGCACCACGCACACGAACACCGCCGCGATCGCCCCGGACCTGCTGACGCTGACCTTCAACGGGCTGTCGAAGAACTACCGCGTGGCCGGGTTCCGGGCGGGCTGGATGGCGGTCTGCGGGCCCAAGAAGCACGCCTCGTCGTATATCGAGGGCCTGACGATCCTCGCGAACATGCGGCTGTGCGCCAACATGCCCTCGCAGCACGCCGTCGCCACCGCGCTGGGCGGGCGGCAGTCGATCGTGGACCTGGTCCTGCCGGGCGGGCGGCTGCTGGAGCAGCGCGACACGGCGTACGACCTGCTGACGCAGATCCCGGGCATCACGTGCGTGAAGCCCAAGGGCGCCCTGTACCTCTTCCCGAAGCTCGACCCGTCCGTCTACAAGGTCAAGGACGACCGGCAGATGGTCCTGGACCTGCTGCGGGCCGAGAAGATCATGGTCGTGCACGGTACGGGCTTCAACTGGCCCGAGCCCGACCACTTCCGCATCGTGACCCTGCCCAACGCCACGGACCTCGCGGACGCCGTGACCCGGATCGGGCGCTTCCTGGACGGCTACGGGCAGCCGTAGGGGCGGGCGGGGCCCGGCGGACGGCGCTCCGGCCCCGCTCTACCAGGATTCAACTCAACCTTAGACCGGTTCCAATGTAGGATGGCCTCCTGACCCAGCAGGAGGCCTCCTCATGTACGAGCCGATCCGCACCAAGTCGGTCGTCCACCGAGTGGACGGCAACCGCACCGACGCCGCCACCTACCCGCAGAGCAGCCGGGGCGAAGCCCTCGACATCCAGCTCGCGGGGCACCTCTCCGCACTGCTCGCCGTCACCGACGAACTCGGCCTCGACGACGACGGCGCCGTACGCATCGCCGCCCAGGTAACCCGCCTGCGCGGCTCCCAGCCCGTCCGCGTCGCCTACCCGGCGCTCGCCGACGGTGCCGACACGCGCACGCTGCACCGCCGCGCCCGCGACCTCGCCGCCCGCGCCCTGCTCGTCGCCGCCTCGCGCGCCGACACCGCCGCAGCGATCCTCGCGGCGCAGCGCATGGACGCCCACACCGCCGCCCTCGCCTCCACGGAACGGGCCGGCGCCCACTGACGGCCCCGGTCCGGGACCGCGCAGGCTCCGGACCGGGCGCCCTGTCCTTTCAGGGACGGGATCCAAACCATTCCCGTGCAATCGAAGTGACTCGTGCGCCTGCGCCACCCCGGCCGGGCCGAGCAACAGCGCGGTGAGCTCCGAAGACCAACCGCGCCGTTGTTCCGGTCATATGGCACGCGGCTTGGCGTCCCGCCGGGAGAGCGCCAGGACACTCAGGGCGAACATCAGGACGCCCAGGGGGACGTGGACCGCGGGCACGTGGGCGATGCCCAGCACGACCTGGGCCGAGGCGAGGACGAGGAAGCCGGACGCGTACAGGACCGGACGCGGCGAGCCGCCGCCCGGGCGCCACGCCAGGACCGCGGCGAGGACGTACAGCATCGACGCCCCGTACATCACGCGCGCCCCGACGCCGTGGAGCAGCTCGCCGTGGGACGAGGTCAGCAGGAGTCCGGCGGTGACCGCCTGGAAGAAGATCGCCAGGGTCTGCAGGGCTGTCGCGACCTGGACGAACGTGGGGCGGCGGCGTTCCGTGGCCATGATGTGGTCCCCCTCTTCTGCCGTACGGCAGTTGATCGGTACTGTCTCGACAGTCCGACGACGCAGGCCCGTGAAATGTGAGACCGCCATGAGCACACCGGCCGAGCAGGTCGTCTTCGGCGAACGGCGCCGGCTGCTCAACATCGCCTACCGGCTGCTCGGTTCGCTGGCCGAGGCCGAGGACGCCGTACAGGAGGCCTACACCCGCTGGTACGCGATGTCGCCCCGGCAGCGGGAGGCCGTCGAGTCGCCCGGCGCCTGGCTGACGACGGTGGCCGGCCGGATCTGCCTGGACGTGCTCGGCTCGGCGCGGGTCAGGCGCGAGCGTTACGTCGGCGCATGGGTGCCCGAGCCGCTGCCCGACCCCGCGGAGTGGGCCGGCACGGCCGATCCCGCCGACCGCGTCACCCTGGACGAGTCGGTGGACATGGCCTTCCTCGTCGTCCTGGAGTCGATGACCCCGGCGGAGCGCGTGGCGTTCGTCCTGCACGACGTCTTCCGGTACCCCTTCGACGAGATCTCCCGGATCGTCGGCCGGACACCGGCGGCCTGCCGGCAGCTGGCCTCCTCGGCCCGTCGGCGCACCCGCCGCGCGCAGAGGCCGCCCGCGGTCGAACAGGCGGCTCTGCTGCGGGACTTCAAGGAGGCGTGGCAGGCCAAGGACATCAAGGCGCTCGTCGGCCTCCTCGACCCCGACGCCACGATGACCGCCGACGGCGGCGGGCTGGTCGGCGCGGCCCTGCGCCCCGTCGAGGGCGGCGACCGCATCGCCCAGTACCTGGTCCACCTCGCCGACAGGGCCCCCGGGCTGACGCTCCTGGAGCGGACGGTCAACGGCCGGCCGGGCCTGGTCGCCCAGCACGCCGGCGTGACCATGACCGTCGCGGCGTTCGGCCTCACGGACGGCCGCATCGCCCGTATCTGGGCGGTCCGCAATCCGGAGAAGCTCCGCCCGTGGAGGACGGCCTGATGAACGGATCGCCGCTGATCAGGCACCTCTCGTGGGGGGAGATGGAGGCCGAAGGGCTCGCCCCCGCGAAGGACTTCGTGCTGTATCCGGGGGGCGGGCACCCCTGGGACTGGAACAGGCACGGCACCCGCCACGACCCGGGCATCCGGCCCGGGGACGTACGGGAACTCCTCGACCACGGCTGCACGGTCGTCGTCCTCAGCCAGGGCATGGACCGCCGCCTGAAGACGACGCCGGAGGCCCTGCGGCTCCTGCACGAAGCGGACGTCACCGTGCACGTCGTGGACACCGAGGCCGCTGTCGACCTCTACAACCGGCTGGCACGGGCCGCCGAACCCGTCGGGGGCCTGTTCCACTCGACCTGCTGACCGGGGCGCGCACACGAGTTCACGCCCCCTCAGCCCGCACCCTCCACCCCCTCGACCCCGCACCACACCCCGGCCCCCGCCGCCCACACCGGGCCGACGGCCTCCGTGCGGGCCGGCGGGGCGTCAGGGCTCAGGCCCGGCAGCCGGACCAGCACCCGGGCCTCGCGGGCGTCCGGAGCCGACGGCCGCCGGTCGCGGAACCCGACCGTGGCCACGTACGAACCCTCGCCGCGCGCCTCCAGCACCGCCACCGCCCGCCGGCTCGGCCGGTCGATCCGGCACCCGGTGACCCGCACCTGCGGCGGCACCGCCGCCGGGCCGGAGGAGGGGCCGCCGCCGGCCCACACGTACAGCCCCAGAGGGGCGAACACCAACAGGCACGACAGGCCGACCATCCCCACCACCCAGCCCTGCCATTTCCCTGCCATGCCCCGATCCTGCCGCCGCCCGCCCCCTCCCACCAGCACCGCCGAACCCGCACGGCATTTCGAAGCGGAAAAGCCTGACGGCGGACCTCCAGGACAGGGAGGTCCGCCGTCAGCAGACGCACACGGCCCATGGGACGGACGGCGGCCGGGACAGTGGCCGGTCGTCGGTCAGGCGTGTGCTGCGGTGGAAAGCCCTGGTCGGGGATTCCCACAGCGGCGGGAGCACCTTGGTCGGGGACTCCCACGTTCGTGTGCCCTGTCGTGCCAGGGCGGGCCGGTCGCCGGGCGGGCGGCCGGCCGGTCAGGCGGTCAGCCCAGGCGCTCGACGAGCGCGTGGTACTGGTCCCACAGCTCCTTGGGGGTGTGGTCGCCGTAGGTGTTCAGGTGCTCGGGGACCAGGGCGGCCTCCTCGCGCCAGACCTCCTTGTCGACGGTGAGGAGGAAGTCGAGGTCCTCGTCGGCGATGTCGAGGCCGTCGAGGTCCAGGGCGGCCTTGGTCGGCAGGACGCCGATGGGGGTCTCGACGCCCTCGGCGGTGCCGTCGAGGCGGCCGACGATCCACTTCAGGACGCGGCTGTTCTCGCCGAAGCCGGGCCACACGAACTTGCCCGCGTCGTTCTTGCGGAACCAGTTCACGTAGTAGATCTTCGGGAGCTTGGCCTGGTCCTTGTCGGCCGCGACCTTGACCCAGTGGGCCATGTAGTCGCCCATGTTGTAGCCGCAGAAGGGCAGCATCGCGAAGGGGTCGCGGCGCAGTTCGCCGACCTTGCCCTCGGCGGCGGCGGTCTTCTCGGAGGCGATGTTCGAGCCGATGAAGACGCCGTGGTTCCAGTCGAAGGACTCGGTGACCAGCGGCACGGCGGAGGCGCGGCGGCCGCCGAAGAGGATCGCGGAGACGGGGACGCCCTTGGGGTCCTCCCACTCGGGGGCGATCGTCGGGCACTGCGCGGCCGGGACGGCGAAGCGGGCGTTCGGGTGGGCCGCCGGGGTCCCGGACTCCGGGGTCCAGGCGTTGCCCTTCCAGTCGATCAGCTCGGCCGGGGGCTCCTCGGTCATGCCCTCCCACCACACGTCGCCGCCGTCGGGGGTGAGCGCGACGTTGGTGAAGACGGTGTTGGCGTACATCGTCTTCATGGCGTTGGCGTTGGTGTGCTCGCCGGTGCCGGGGGCGACGCCGAAGAAGCCGGCCTCGGGGTTGATCGCGTAGAGGCGGCCGTCCTCGCCGAAGCGCATCCAGGCGATGTCGTCGCCGATGGTCTCGACCGTCCAGCCGGGGATGGTCGGTTCGAGCATCGCCAGGTTGGTCTTGCCGCAGGCGCTCGGGAACGCGGCGGCGACGTACTTGGCCTCGCCCTCGCCCTGCGGCGGGGTGAGCTTGAGGATCAGCATGTGCTCGGCGAGCCAGCCCTCGTCGCGCGCCATGACGGAGGCGATGCGCAGCGCGTAGCACTTCTTGCCGAGCAGGGCGTTGCCGCCGTAGCCGGAGCCGAAGGACCAGATCTCGCGGGTCTCGGGGAAGTGCGAGATGTACTTGGTGGTGTTGCACGGCCACGGCACGTCGTCCTGGCCCTCGGCGAGCGGAGCGCCGAGGGTGTGGACGGCCTTGACGAAGAAGCCGTCGGTGCCGAGCTCGTCGAGGACGGCCTTGCCCATGCGGGTCATGGTGCGCATGGCGACCGCGACGTAGGCGGAGTCGGTGATCTCGACGCCGATCGCGGAGAGGTCGGAACCGAGGGGGCCCATGCAGAAGGGGACGACGTACATCGTCCGGCCCTTCATGGAGCCGCGGAAGATGCCCTGCTCGCCCGCGAAGATCTCCTTCATCTCGGAAGGAGCCTTCCAGTGGTTGGTCGGGCCGGCGTCCTCCTCCTTCTCGGAGCAGATGAAGGTGCGGTCCTCGACGCGCGCGACGTCGGAGGGGTCGGAGGCGGCGTAGTAGGAGTTCGGGCGCTTGGTCTCGTCGAGCTTCTTGAACGTGCCCTTCGCGACGAGCTCCTCGCACAGGCGCTCGTACTCGGCCTCGGAGCCGTCGCACCAGACGATGCGGTCCGGCTGGGTCAGGGCTGCGATCTCCTCCACCCAGGAGACGAGCTCCCGGTGGGTCGTCGGGACGGAAGTGGGAGCCGCGTTGTCGCGCGCCACGATTGCTCCTTGTTGAGGGGTTTGTTTGGTGTATGCCCCGTGGGGGCTGCGACCCGGACGCTTCGCGCTCCGCTCATCCGGTGCCGACCGCACTCATCTGATCATCCGGTGGATGTGCGCATATGTCCAGGGGGCCTCTCACGTGAGCATCGCCACGTCCGTCAATCTTCCGTAAAGAGGGCCCGCGGAAAGCTACGGGCCCGTAGGTAGCATGTGGACCATGACTTCAGACGCCGCCGCCGCCCCGGCCGCCGAGGCCTCCCCTGTCGTCCAGGCCCTGGAAGCGGCCGAGACCGCCCTGGAGGAGAAGCCGCTCATGCGCGGCTGGCTGCACCTCGGGATGTTCCCCGCCGTGGTGGTCGCCGGTCTGGTGCTGATGGCCTTCACCGACTCGACGCGGGCCCGGGTGGCCTGCGGCGTGTACGTCCTCACCGCCTGCCTGCTCTTCGGCGTCAGCGCGGTCTACCACCGCGGTACGTGGGGCCCGCGCGGCGAAGCCGTCCTGCGCCGGCTCGACCACGCCAACATCTTCCTGATCATCGCGGGCACCTACACCCCGCTGACCGTCCTGCTGCTGCCCGGCTCCACCGGCAGGACGCTGCTGTGGGCGGT
Organism: Streptomyces sp. NPDC048352; assembly: GCF_040651895.1. NCBI lineage: Bacteria > Bacillati > Actinomycetota > Actinomycetes > Kitasatosporales > Streptomycetaceae > Streptomyces > Streptomyces sp. NPDC048352. The sequence continues at coordinate 28,873 of NZ_JBEZKZ010000006.1, read as the reverse complement.
GTGGATCGCGGCCGCGGCCGGCATCGCCTTCCGGGTCTTCTGGGTCGGCGCCCCGCGCTGGCTCTACACCCCCTGCTACATCGCGATGGGATGGGCGGCCGTCTTCTTCCTCCCCGACTTCATGCGCACCGGCGGCGTCGCCGTCCTGGTGCTGGTGATCGTCGGCGGTCTGCTCTACAGCGCGGGAGGGGTCATCTACGGGATGAAGCGCCCCAACCCCTCCCCCCGCTTCTTCGGCTTCCACGAGGTCTTCCACTCCCTGACGCTCGCGGCCTTCGTGGCCCACTACGTCGGCATCTCGCTGGCCGCGTACCGGCACGCGTAACCGGTACGGCGTCGCCCGGCGCCGTGACGCGTCGGCCGCGTGGGGCGGCGCCGGCCGTGACGTCTCGTCAGCGGTGGCCGTGCGGGCCGGCCGCGCGGCCGCCGGACGTGATCCGCCCGATCCGGTCGCCGGTCAGCTCCGTGAACCACAGGTGGCCGTCGGGGCCGGCGGTGATGTGGAAGGGCGTGCGGTCCGCGCCGGACTCGGGCAGCGGGTACTCGGTGACCTCGCCGTGCCGGGTGATCCGCCCGATCCGGTTGACGTTGGACTCGGCGAACCACAGGTTCCCGTCCGGGCCCGCCGTGATGCCGACCGGGCCGCTGTCGGCGCGGGGCAGCGCGAACATCGTGACCTTGCCGTGCCGGGTGATCCGCCCGATCGCGTTGGCGGTCGGGTCGGTGAACCAGAGGTTCCCGTCAGGGCCGGCGGTGATGTTGAAGGGGGCGCCCTCCGCCGCCGGCAGCGCGTACCCGGTGACCTTGCCCGACGGGGTGATCTTCCCGATCCGGTTGGTGGCGGGCTCGGTGAACCACAGGTTCCCGTCCGGGCCGTTGGCGATCCGGTACGGGGCCCCCTCGCCGGCGGGCAGCGGGAACTCGGTGAGCCTGCCGCGCGGGGTGATCCGCCCGATGCGGCCGGTACCGTTCTCGGCGAACCACACGTTGCCGTCGGGCCCCGCGGTGATGCCGACCGGATAGCTGTCGGGCTGCGGCAGCGGGAACTCGGTGACCTTGCCGGTCGTGGTGATCCGCCCGATGCGGTTGCCGCCGGGCTCGCTGAACCACAGCCGGCGGTCGGGCCCCGCGGTGATGTCGTCCGGGAAGCCGCCGGGGCGGGGCAGCGCGAACTCCTCGATCCGGCCGTGCGGGGTGATCCGTCCGATCCTGTCGGTGGCGTTCTCGGTGAACCACACGTTCCCGTCGGGGCCCGCGGTGATGCCGACCGGACCGCTGCCGGCCGTGGGCGTGGCGTACTCCCTGATGCTCCCGACGTCGTCGGCGGCCTGCGCCTGCCCGGCGAGGACCGGCGGACCGAGCAGGGCGCAGGCCAGGAGCACGGCGAGACACCTGCGGCGCACGGCCGGCGCGGCAATCGGGGCGGACGGGGCGAGCGGGGCGGACGGAGCGGGCGGAGCGGTCTCGGGCATGGGCGCGGAACCTTTCGACCAGAACGGGACAGGCCGGAAAACTCAGCGCTCAGCGTAGGAGCCCGGCCCGCCGGGGAGCCGGGACGCCGGGCCGTCAAACGGGTGCAATTCCCTTGCCCCGCACCCCGGCTCGACCGGGCCGCCGTCAACGCCGCCTGCGTCGACCGGTGACGCACGCCGCCGGGCCCCCCGCCGTGCGGGCGGCGGGGGGTCCGGCGGGCCTGCGGCTCAGCAGGTGAAGCCGTCGCCGTCCGCGTCAAGGCGCAGCGGGTCGCTGCCGTTGACCTTCATCCGCTGCGGGAACCGGTGGGCGGCCAGCCATGCGCAGCGGGCCTGCGTCGTCTTCTTCACCTCCGCCGGGAAGGCGCCCGGTACGCACACGCCCGCCGTCCCGTAGTGCCGGTCGCAGCCGGCCACCGTGGGAGCGACCGGGGCCGCCTCCCGCTGCGCCGGGTTGGGCTTGGGCGCCGCGAGCCGGTCGGCGAAGGCGTGCTCGTGCGGGGCGGGCCGGGGCTGCTGCGCGGCAGCCGCCAGGGCGGGTGCTCCGCCCAGGTGGACCCAGGTCGCCACCGACGGGACGCCGTTCGCGTCGACGCCGAAGAGCATGTACCAGCCGGGCGGCGCCAGGTTGGGGTTGCTGGTGACGTTGAGGTCGATGGTGGTGCCGTCGACCACCGTCATCGGCAGGTCCACGAACCGCTGGTTGGGGTCGGAGGAGTGGGTGACCGCCGCGGGGCGGATCAGTTCCGCCTTGGCGATGGGCCGGTTCACGGTGATCCGCTGCGTGTCCCCGTACACCCACTCGGTGTCGATCACCGAGGTGAGCTGCGGGCGCGGCCCCTTGAACAGGTAGGGCGGGGTGTAGACCGACACCGCGTGGTTGTAGGTGCCGTTGCCGGGGTTGTCCCCGACGGACATGACCCTGCCGTCGGGCAGCAGGAACGCCCCCGAGTGGTACGTGCGCGGGATCGGGTCGGTGGCCAGGCCCGCCTGGTAGGTGTTGCTCGCCGGGTCGAAGAACGAGGCCTCGAAGACCGGGTCGGCCCGGTCGTGCAGGCCTCCGCCGGTCTCCAGCACCTTCCCGTCGGGCAGCAGCACTGCGGAGACGTACATCTTGCCCTCGGCGCCGGTCTGCGGGCGCTTGCCGGCGCCGGTGTCGACCAGGCCCTGGGGCAGGTCGGGACCGGCGGTGTAGGCGGGGCTCGGCTTCTTCAGGTCGATGACGTCGGTGAGCCGGTTGGCCGCCGGGTTGCTCTCGTTGTTGCCGCCGCCGACCGTCAGCACCCGCTGGTCCTGCGCCGGGGGCAGCAGGACGCTCGCCGACTCGTCCCGCTCGTCCTTCCTGCGCAGTCCGGGCACGTCGGTGATGGTGTTCGCGTCGTAGTCGTAGACCGAGGCGCCCGAGCCGGCGGTGCCGTTGCCGAAGGTGTGGCTGCCGGAGTAGAAGAGCCGGCCGTCCTGCATGAGGATCATGGACGGGTACAGGCCCCAGTACGACCAGGTCTGGTTGACCTCGTTCATCGGCAGCCACCTGCCCTGCGCCGCCGAGAACTTCTCCGCGGTGACGTTGCCCGTGGAGTCCTCCTTCAGCCCGCCGAAGGAGATCACGTCACCGTTGCCGAGGATCGTGGCGGACGGGTACCAGTGGCCGCCGTTCATGTCGTTGGTCTTCGTGTACTTCTCGGTGGCCGGGTCGAAGACGTACGAGTCCTTCAGGCCCTGGTAGCCGATCGTGCCGTCGGCGGACGGGTAGCCCTTGTTCCCGCTCATGACCAGCACCCGGCCGTCCGCCAGCTGCACGTGCCCGGAACAGAACATGTCCACGGGCGTCGGGATCGTCTTGACGCTGCCGGCCACCGGGTCGTAGACGGCGGAGGTGAAGGTCCCCGCGTTGAACTGGGCGATGTCGTTGCCGGAGCCCGCGATCAGCAGCACCTTGCCGTTCTTCAGGACGACGGCGTGCATCGAGCGCACCGGGTTCTGGGCCGCCATCACCTCCCACTTGCCCTTGGCGCACTGCTCGGCCGTGCCCGTGCAGGACGGCTGGGGCGGAGCCGCGCCCACCTCCTCCACCGCGTAGTCGTCGGTGGTGAGGGTGCCCACGCCGTAGACCGACAGCCCCCACGCGATCTTGTCGGTGTTCGGGGGGACGGCCGGCGTACGGACCTCCGTGCGCGCCCACGCGGCGCTGACCGGCGGGTTCTGCAGGTCGGTCCAGTACTGCCAGCCGGCGGTGGTGTCGTGGCGGAACACGGTCACCGACACGTCGGGGGTGTTCGACTTGTACCAGGCGGACAGGTCGTACTGCTTCCCCGGGACGACGGTCGGCGCGCAGGCGGCGTTCTCCGTGACCAGGGCCTTGCGGTCGCCGCTGACGCGGCGGGTGAGGGAGACCTTCATGGCCTTGGTGCCGCCGTGCGCGTCGGCGACGGTGGCGAAGGTGAAGTCGTTGTCGCCCCAGCCCGACCTGGACCAGCAGGAGGGCATGTCGGAGCCGGCCGCGCCGGCCGTCTCGAAGCCGGGGTTGGTGAGCAGGTTGGGCGGTCCGGCCGCGGCCTGCTGGGGTGTGGTCAGGAGGAGGGAGGCGGTCATCGCGCCGACGGCGGCCAGGGCGGCCCGGCGCCCCGCCCTCCGTCGGATCTTCCTTCGCATACACGGGTCCTTTCGGTGCGGCTCGGCTCCTGGTGGTGGCGCTCAACTCCCGGTGGTGCGCGCCGCGCGCGGCCCGCGCGGCAGGTAGACGAGCGCTTCGGTGGCGGCGAAGCGCAGCACGAAGGTGGTGACCAGCGCGAGCGCGGTCGCGGGCAGCACGCCGAGGCCGAAGCGGCCCACGAACAGCGCGATCAGCGGGATGCGCAGCAGCAGGTCGGCGTTGGCGAGGAGCGCGAAGCGGCCGACGCGGTCCGCCCAGTGGCGGTGGCGGCGCCGGTCGCGGAAGAGCAGGGTCTCGATGAGCAGGAAGTTCCAGACCACCCCGGCCTGGTTGGCGAGCACCTCGGCGGCCAGGTACTGCATCCCGGCGTGGGTGAGCAGCCACAGCGCCAGCAGGTTGGGGGCGAAGCCGGAGAGCCCGATGAGCCCGAAGCCGATCATGCGGGCGAGCGGGCTCGCGGAGCGCAGGGCCGCCAGGTGCGTCAGGAACCGCACCCCCTCGCGGGCGGTGGACTTCGACTCCCCGGCGAAGCGGTCCTGGAAGACGAAGGGGACCTCGGCGCGCCGCTCGGGACGGCAGCGGACGACGAGCTCCAGCAGGACCTTGTAGCCGAGCGGGCGGAGCGCCGCACCGGTGACGGCCGTACGCCGCACCGCGAAGAAGCCGCTCATCGGGTCGCTGACGCCGCGCAGGGCGCGCGGGAAGAGCCCCTTGGCCAACCAGGTCGCGCCGCGCGAGACGGCGACGCGGTAGCCGCCGGCGAGCCCGGCCCGGCTGCCGCCCGGCAGGTAGCGGGAGGCGACGACGAGGTCGGCCCCGGTGCGCTCGCCCTCGCCGACGAGTTCGGGGACCAGGTGGGGCGGGTGCTGGAGGTCGGCGTCCATGACGACGATCCAGTCGGAGCCGGCCCGTGCGATCCCCTCGACGACGGCCCCGCCGAGGCCCCCGGCCGGGCTCCTGCGGTGCAGGACGGACACCGGGAAGGGGCAGTCCGCGGCCGCCTTCTCGATGACGGCGGGGGTGTCGTCGGTGGAGTCGTCGACGAACAGGACCTCGCGGGGCGGCCGGTCCGGCACCGCGGCCCGCAGCCGGGCGAGCAACTCGCCCACGTTGGCGGACTCGTTGAAGGTCGGGATGACCAGGGTGACCGTCCCGGCGGCGGCCGCTGACGGAGCGTCGACCTCCGGATCATCCAGGGCGTGCGGGGGCCACAGGTCCTCGCTCATGGTGGTTCAGCTCCCACTCTCGCGGTCGGTGCGGCGGATCTCGATGCGGTCCTCGCCCGTACCGAAGACGGCGACCGCGGTCGAATGCTCCAGAGCAGCCTTCACGGTGGGCAGGTCCGCCGCGTCGCGACGCACGGTGGGCGAGGAGACCACGTAGTCGATGTCGCGCCAGCCCCGCGGGAGGGTCCGGGTGACGGCCGGGTCGAGGTCCGCCTTGTAGAACCAGATGGCGCCGTCCCCGGGTGCGAAACCGTGGTGGACGGCGTCCAGCCAGAGCGCGTCGTCGACGAGGACGCGGGTGCCCGCCGGGTCGGCCACCTCCCGGCCGAGCCAGGCCGCCGCCTGCCGGTACGGGGCGTTGGCGTCGGCCGTCAGGGCCGTGCGGTCGCCCTCGTACCAGCGCGGCAGCACGTACGCGGCGGCCGCCGCGGCGAGTACGCCGACCAGCGCCCGGCGCGCGTACACCAGCCCCCGGCGCTCCCCCGGCGCGCGTCGGCGGCGCAGTACCGCGTGCGTGACGCTCGCCGCGGCGGCGGCGAGGACCAGGGCGAGGAAGGGCAGCGCCTGGATCACGTACATCGCCGGCAGGTAGCCGGAGGGGCGCATCGCGACCACGGCCAGCAGCACGGCCGCCAGGGCCGGCCCCGCCAGCGCGCGGGCGGTCACCGACCAGCGGTGGGTGACCAGCAGCAGGACGGCGCCGGCCAGCCCGCCGAGCGGCAGGACCGTGTCGTAGTACAGCCAGGACCGGAACACCCCGTGCGAGCCGGAACCGGGGTCGAGGATGAAGCCGGAACCGGGCCGGCTCATCTGGTACGTGATGCCGTCGATCAGGGACACGTGCCCGGCGCCGGGCAGCAGCTCGTCGTTGAGCAGGGCGAACAGCGGGTACGAGAGCCCTATCAGCGCACAGGCGGTGACCGCCCCGGTCACGGCGAACTTGCGGGTGTCACGGTGGCTGTGGCGCCACATCGTCACCAGCAGCGCCGGCAGCACCACCAGCATCGTCTCTTTGGTCAGGACGGCGGTGGCGGCCGCCAGCCCCGCGCCGAAGTGGTGCCACAGGTGCCGGCTGGGCGACGCGGCGAGGCAGAAGGCCAGCAGCATCCACATCACGGCGAGGTTGTCGAGGAAGATCTCCCGCTGGAGCACCACGGACAGCGGCGACAGCCCGAAGAGCCCCATCGCCAGCCCCGCCGCCCACCGCGGCAGCCACAACCGGCGCGCCAGGACGTACAGCAGCACCGCACTCGCGGCGGAGACGGCCAGCATCGAGAAGCGCATCGGCGCGACCGTCATCCAGTCGGGCACGAACAGGGACGGCAGGTACGTCAGCCCGGCGATCTGTATCCAGCCCAGCGGCGGGTGGTCGTACCAGTACGTGTAGTGCGCCAGCCCGTCGCCCTGCTGGACGGCCCACGCCTGGGCGAGGTAGGTGCCCTCGTCGTCGCTCAGGGTCGGGAAGTGCGTGATGTTCCAGCCCTGTACGAGGACCACCGCCAGCAGGACCGCACCGCAGAGCAGCAGGTCCGGACGGGAGGAGCGGAAGCGCACCACCGGACGGTCCGGCGCGGCCGGACGCACCCCGGGGCCGCCGCCCCGGCCGCCGCCCCGGCCGCCGGGCAGGGGCCGGACGGGCAGGCGGGCGGTGGCCGGTGCCGGTGCGCAGGCGGCGGCGGTGGCGGCGGCGTCCGTACCGGCCGGCTGGGGATCAGTGGCCGTGGGCAGGGTGGCGGTCACCGGTGGCTGTCCTCTCGGGTCGGGGTGGCGGAGGTCAGGTGGGCACCGGTGTGGCTGGTCAGCTCCCACTCGTTGCGGCCGCGCTGCTCGCGCCAGACCGCACGGATCGCGGCGCCCGCCAGCATCACCTGGTAGAAGGGGCCGCCCACGATGAGCTTGAGGTAGTGCACGAAGCGCACGCGCAGGCCGTACTGGCGGCCGAAGTCGTGCAGTCCGACGATCTCGAAGACGAAGGTCACCATCGCCGTGATCATGGGCAGGAAGGTGATGATCGCGACGCCGACCGGCACGTCGAGGAAGAGGGCCACGGCGAAGTTCACCGGGATGATCACCCCGGAGGCGGCCTGCATGAAGGGCGTCATCAGGGTGTACCGGGCCAGCCAGCGCTGGCCCCGGCCGGGCAGTTGCCGCCAGTCCTTCTTCCGGTAGACCTGGAGGAAGCCCTGGTTCCAGCGGGTGCGCTGCTTGAGCAGGCTCATCAGCGAACCGGGGGTCTCCTCCCGCGTGACCATGTCGGAGTCGTACGCGACGACCACCTTCTTGCCGACCGAGGACAGCCGCACCCCGAGGTCGCAGTCCTCGGCCAGGCAGTCCTGGTCCCAGCCGCCGGCCTCCCGCAGCACCCCGGTGCGCACGAAGACCGTGTTGCCGCCCAGCGGGATGAAGCCCTTCTCCGCGTGCAGGTGCAGGCGCGAGCGGAACCAGAAGAAGTACTCCAGGCAGTTGCGCAGGCTGTACCAGCTGGAGTGGAAGTTGATGAGCTGCACCCCGCCCTGCACCACGTCCGCCCCGGTGGCGCGGAAGGCGTGGTCGACGTGGGTGAGCAGCTCGGGGTGGACCTGGTCCTCGGCGTCGAAGACCCCCACGATGTCGCCCCGGCAGTGCGGCAGGGCGGTGTTGAGGGCCTTCGGCTTGTTCTTGGTCGCGTTGTGGTCGACCACGACGCGTACGCGCTCGGGCGCGCGGGCGGCGGCCCGCCCGGCCACCGCCGCGGTCTCCGGGTCGTCGTGGCCGACGATGACGATGATCTCGTAGTCGGTGTGGCTCGATTCGAGCAGCCGGTCGATGGTGTGTTCCAGCACCGCCTGCTCGTGGCGGGCCGGCAGCAGCAGCGAGAAGGCCAGCCGGCCGCCGCCGTCGGGCCGGTCGAAGCGCGTCGAGGCGAGCGTCTCGGGCGTCCGCCACGCGTGCATCTGCCACCACAGCGTGAAGGCGGCCATCCAGAAGAGCGCCACAGAAACAGCGGAAACCAGCACGGACGTGAACAAACTGCCCCCCACAGACATGCCGCAACCCCAGGCGGCGATCACAACCCCCCGGAGACGGCACGGCCCCCCGGCCCGCCGGCTCCGCTTCCCCCACGCGCGCACCCCCCGGTGCGCGGTCTCGGCGACTCCCCAGGACACGAGACTAGGCAGCGAAGACGAAACCCAGGAGCCGCCCGGATAAAAACCACGTTTCCCACGCACCGGACGGCAACCGGAATTGACGGCACTCCCGCAGAATCAGGGGCGAACCACACCCAACTGCTCGGCCAGCTCGACCAGTTCGGTCGTAGGCCGCGCGCAGACGAAATGTCGACACACATACGCCGTCGGAAGGTCGCGCACGAGTGTGCGCTCGGCCAGAAGGGGGAACTCGCCGCCGCTGCCGTCCGCCGCACGCGGCAGACCGGCCGCCACCACCGCCCCCGGAGCCGTCCCCAGCAACGCCGTCCGGTGCAGCGCGGCCGTCGCCGGATCCTCCGGATGCCCGACCACCGCCACCTCGCGCGGCCCGTCCACCAGCGCCTCCGCGACCGCCAGCCCGTGCCCGATGAAGCGCGGGGCGCGCGGTCCCAGGGCGTGCACCACGCCGAGCGCCCGCTCCGCCGCCGTCCGGTGCGCCTGCGAGCCGGTGTGCGCGGCGTACGAGAGCAGCGCACCGGCCGCCGCCGTCCAGCCCGAGGGGGCCGCCGTGTCGGTGGGGTCCTGCGGCCGGCGGATCAGCTGCTCCGCGTCGTGCGCGGTGTCGTACAGGGACCCGTCCTCGGCGGTGAACCGGGCCATGACCAGGTCGACCAGGAACCCGGCGAACTCCAGCCACACCCCCTCACCGGTCACCGAGGCCAGCGTCAGGAAGCCCTCGGCCACGTCCCCGTAGTCCTCCAGCACCCCCGCGTTGGCCCCGGCCCGCCCGTCCCTGCTGGTACGCGCCAGCCGGGCCCTGCCGTCCATGTGGACCCGCACCAGCAGGTCGGCGGCCTCGATCGCCCGCTCCACCAGGTCAGGCCGCTCGAAGAAGGCCCCGCACTCGGCCAGCGCCGCGATCGCCAGCCCGTTCCAGGCGGCCACGACCTTGTCGTCGCGCCCCGGCGCGGGCCGCCGGCCCCGGGCGGCCAGCAGCCGCTCCCTGAGGGACGCGATCCGCGCGGCCTCCACGACGGGCCCGTCCTGCGGCAGTTGCAGCACGGACTTCCCGTGCTCGAAGGTCCCCTCCTCGGTCACCCCGAAGTACGCGGCGGCCAGCTCGCCGTCCTCCTCGCCCAGCACCTCGGCCAACTGCGCGGGCGTCCAGGCGTAGTACGCGCCCTCCACGTGCCGGCCGCTGTCCGGATCCTCGCTGTCGGCGTCGAGCGCGGACGCGAAACCGCCCTGCTCGGTGCGCAGTTCGCGGACCATGAAGTCGGCGGTCTCCAGCGCGACGCGGCGCGCGAGGTCCGAACCGGTCGCCCGCCACAGGTGCGCGTACACCCGGCACAGCAGCGCGTTGTCGTACAGCATCTTCTCGAAGTGCGGCACGACCCACTCCCGGTCGACGGAGTACCGGGCGAACCCGCCGCCGAGCTGGTCGTAGATCCCGCCGCGGGCCATCGCCTCACAGGTGTCGGCGGCCATCTGCAGGGCCCCCTCGGACCCGGTGCGGGCGTGGTGGCGCAGCAGGAACTCCAGCACCATGGACGGCGGGAACTTCGGCGCCCCGCCGAACCCGCCGCGCGCGGCGTCGTAGTCCCGCGTCAGCCCGAGCAGCGCCTGCCCCAGCTCCTCCGGCCCCGGCAGCCCGGCCTTCCCGTAGTCCAGCTGCCGCCCGGCCAGGTCCTGCACGATCCGCTGCGCGACCTCCCCGACCTCCTCGCGCCGCCCGACCCAGGCACCCCGCACGCCTTCGAGCACCTGCATGAAGGAGGGCATCCCGTGCCGGGGCTCGGGCGGGAAGTAGGTCCCGAAGTAGAAGGGCTCGGCGTTGGGCGTGAGGAACACGGTCATGGGCCACCCGCCCTGCCCGGTCGCCGCCTGCACGGCCTCCATGTAGACGGCGTCGACGTCGGGGCGCTCCTCGCGGTCGACCTTGACATTGACGAAGTGCTCGTTCATGTAGGCGGCCGCGAGCTCGTCCTCGAAGGACTCGCTCGCCATGACATGGCACCAGTGACACGCAGAGTAACCGACCGACAGCAGAACGGGCACATCGCGCCGTTTCGCTTCCTCGAACGCCTCGGATCCCCACGGCCACCAATCGACCGGATTGTCAGCGTGCTGAAGCAGATACGGCGAGGTCACACCAGCCAACCGGTTCATACGACCCAGCCTCTCACAACGCCCGGCACGACCGGCGAAGCCCGGTGGGGCGGCTCGCTCCGGGTCGCGATGCCGCTACCGGCCGCCCCGCCCCGGCTCATGGTGCCTGAGCAGCGGGGCCAGGTCGCGGGTCCAGGCGTCGTGGACGGTGGTCCAGTCGGGGGTGCAGCCCCGGGTGCGGTCGGCTAGGTCGGGGTGGCGTTCGGGGGCGGCGCCGAACAGCAGGCAGAGGTGGGCGGCCGCTCGGTCGGCGGGCGGGGCGTGCTCGTCGTGCCCCTGGCCGGCGCCCGACAGCCGGTACTCCTCGGCGGCGGTCCGCAGGGCGCGCTCACCCTGCGGGCCCTCGCGGATCAGCATGAACGCCGCGAAGCGGTCGGCGGCGTCCTCCTCCGCCCGGTCCGAGGCGACCGGCAGGCCGAGGGCGTCGATGAGGGCGTGGCCGGCTTCGTGGTACACCGTCTCGGTCGTGACGGCGGCGACGGCCTCCTCGTCCCCCAGGAGTTCCCGCTCCTCCTCCAGGTCGTCGTAGCAGAGCTCGATGCGGTGGGCCGCCGGGTCGTAGCCGGTGCCCTCGCCCGCGCAGGAGCGGGCGACGACGGTGACCGGGGCCGGGACGTCCAGGTAGGCGTTGAGTGCGGCGAGGGCCCGTTCGGCGGGCTTGCGGGTGCGCAGCAGGGCGGCGTCGTCCTCGTCGGCCGCGGCGGGGGTCTCGTACCGGAGGAGGAACCCGTGGGCGGGTGACGCCTGTTGGCACCCCGCCGAGGCCGCGAGGAGGGCTGCGCAGAGGGCCAGGGCCGTCCGCCGTGAGGTCATGCACCCAGCCTAGGCGTACATATATGCGCGCGGATGGCCGTCCAGGGCTCAACTCCCTCTGAACTAGCTCAGATTCCTCGCGCGGGCGGCTGTCCCGCAGGACACTTGGCGCACGTTTCCGCCACTCTCCGAGGAGGATGCCGATGCGGGACAGCCATCGTGTCGAGGCCGAACGGGTGCTGGTCCGGGCCGTCGGGGAGGAGGTGCGGCGGGCGGGGGCGGGGGATCCCGGGGTGTTGCTGGCGCGCGGGCGGGACGCGCTCGACGGGCTGGCGGGGGCCGCCGCCGAGGAGTACGCCGCGTACGTGGCGGCCCTGGACGAGGCGGCCGCCGGGGAGCAGTCCTTCGGGGAGGCGTTCCGGCGGGGGAACACCGGGACGGCCCTGCTGGCGGCCGGGGTCGCCGCGGCCGCCGCCGTCGGGGCGGACCTGGCCTTCGGGGTGGACGGGGGGACGGCCCTGAGCGCGGGGATCGTCGCCGGCGTGGCGGGGGCGGCTGCGACGGTGGCGCGGGTGACCGCGCTGCACCTGCCGGCGGCGAACCGCCGGGCCGGGGCCGCGGGCCGCCCGGGCGGGCCGGAGCAGCTGCGGTTGCAGTGGCTGACGGCGCTGGAGGTGCGCGGGATCCGGCCGTTCCTGGAGCAGGAGCGGGCGGTGGCGGCGGCGTCGGCGGTGCGGGTGCCCGTGCCGGCGCGGGCCCGGGAGAAGCGGGGGGCCGTCAACGGCAACGGGGCGGCGGCGCCGCTGCTGCGCGGGGGTGACCGCAGCGCGGAGGCGCGTCGGCGCAGCATGCTGGAGCAGTCGTTCGGGCAGCTCCCGGACGCGGACGCGCTGTTCACGGGGCGGCGTGCCGAGCTGACGCGGATCGCGCAGTGGGTGCAGGCGGCGCGGGCCAGTACGGAGACCTGGCCGGTGGTGGTGGTGCTGCACGGTGAGCCGGGAGTGGGCCGTACGGCGCTGGCCCTGCGGGCGGCGCACGCGCTGCGGGACCAGTTCCGCGGGGCGTGCGTGGTGGACCTGCGGGGCGGGTCCGCGGCCGCGGGGGAGGCGCCGCTGTCGACGCGGGAGGCGTTGCTGCACCTGCTGAACCGGCTGGGTGCGCCGCGCGAGCAGCTGCTGTTCCGTGAGGGGGCCTCTGCGGAGTCGCAGGTGCGCCGGCTCACGGAGCTGTACCACCAGCACTTGCAGGGGTTCCCGGTGACGGTGGTGCTGGACGACCCGGTGGATCCGGAGCAGGTGCGGGCGCTCGTGCCGGAGCACTCGGAGAGCCTGGTGCTGGTCACGGCGAGGGAGCCGCTGGAGCTGCCCGAGGACCTGGGGGCGTGGGTGCACCGGCTGCCGGTGGCGCGGCTGGCGGAGGCGGAGGCGGCCGAGGTGCTGCGGGCGGGGGCGCGGGCGGCGGGTGAGGCGGCGCCGGAGGGGGCGGCGCTGTCGGGGCTGCTGGAGCTGGCGGCGGGGCTGCCGCTGGCGCTGCGGGTGCTGGCTCCGCTGGGGGCGGCGCGGGCCTCGGACGGCGGTGGGGGCGGCGGCCTGGGGCACGCGCTGGAGCTGGCCTACGTACGGCTGCCGGAGGAGCGGCGCCGGCTGCTGCGCCGGCTGACGCTGGCGGGGCGGGCGTCGCTGGGTGCGGCCGCGGCGGCGGCGCTGGCGGGGGCGGACCGGGTGGAGGCCGGGCGGCTGCTGGACGAGCTGGCGCGGGCGGGGCTGCTGGACCTGGTGCGCGGGGAGCGGTACCGGATGCACGACGCGGTGCGCGCGTACGCGGCGGCGCGGCTGGCGGCGGACGAGGACCGGTCGGAGGCGGCGGCTGCGCACGAGCGGCTGGTGCGGGACTACGCGCGGCTCGCGGACTCGGTGATCCGGATGGTCGACGGGAAGATGTCGACGCGGGCGAACCCGGTTTCGAAATCGAACGCGGTCGGCGGCCACGGTTTTCCCTCGCTGGACGCGGCGCTGCGCTGGCTGGACGAGGAGTCGAGCTTCATCACGGCGGCGCTGCGGCATTCGGAGGGGGTGGACCAGCAGGCGGTGCTGGATCTGCTGGGCGCGCTGTGCGATTTCTGCCTGCTGCGCGGGGACCTGTACCGGCTGGGGGAGATCAACGAGCTGGCGCGGGCGGTGGACCAGGGGCGGCTGCACCGTTCGGTGCAGTGGCGTACGGGTATCGCAGCGCGGCAGCTGGGGGACCTGGACAAGTCCCGTACGACGCTGACGTCGCTGGTGGACCAGTACCGGGAGGCGCGGCAGGAGGCGGGCGCGGGGATGGCGCTGGTGTCGCTGGGGATCACGCTGCACCACCAGGGGAACCTGCCGGAGGCGGCGGCGCGGATCCGGGAGGCGCTGGTGCTCCAGGAGGCGGAGGAGCTGGCGGGGGACCGGGCGTGGGCGTTGCACGCGCTGGCGGCGGTGGAGCGGGACCGGGCGCGGCTGGGCGAGGCGCTCGGGCTGCTGGAGCGGTCGCTGGAGCTGCACCGGGAGAGCGAGAGCGTGCACGGGGAGGCGTGGGCGCACTTCCAGCTGGGGCAGGTGTTCCTGCGGACGGGTGAGGTGGGGCGGGCGGAGGAGGAGCTGCGGCTGGCGCTGGACCTGTACGGGCGGACGCGCGACGACCGGGGCGAGGCGTGGGCGCTGACGATGCTGGGGCGGGCGCGGGTGGAGGACGGGGATCCTGAGGGGGCGCTGGAGCGGTTGCGGGAGGCGTTGGCGCGGCACCGGCTGGCGGAGGACGCGCGGGGTGAGGCGTGGACGCTGTACTACCTCGGGCAGGCGCTGGAGGAGGGCGGTGAGCGGGACCGGGCGGTGCGGGAGCTGGAGCGGGCGCGGACGATGTTCTCGCGGATGCGGGACGTGTACGGGCTGGCGCACGCGCGGTTCCAGTCGGGGCGGGTGACGCGGGACCAGCGGGCGGCGCAGACGGGGAACCTGCGCAATTCGGGTTTCGCGCGGCAGTTGCTGGTGGACGCGCGGGCGGGTTTCCGGCGGATCGGGCTGGCCCACGGGGAGGCGTGGACGTGTGTGGAGCTGGCGGTGATCGACGCGGGTAACGGGCGGGTGGCCCAGGCGGTGGGGCTGTGCGAGGACGCGGTGCGGCTGTTCGTCTCGTACGGGGACCGGCGCGGGGAGGACTGGGCGCGGTTCCTGCGCTGCACGATGCTGGCGTACGCGGGTACGGGCGGATCGGCGGTGGAGGAGGCGCGGGCGGAGCTGGCCCGGCTGGTGGCGGCGCCGCATCCGCTGCGGGACGGCCGGCTGGAGGACTGCCTGGAGACGTACGGGGTGGTGCTGGCGCGCGGGGTGGATGCGGCGGAGGGCTGGCAGGCGTGGCGCCTGGGCCTGATTCCGGACCTGCGGGCACGGGAGGTCATGGGGGTGCCGACGGCGTAGGGCGTCGTCGCGGGTGCGACGGCGTAGGGCACGTCGCGGGTGCGACGGCATAGGGCGTCGTCGTGGCCGCGGGTACGCCGCGGCGCCGTCCCGCCCGGTGACGGGGCGGGACGGGGCTCGCGCGCAGTGTCGCGGGGCCTACGCCTTGGGGGCGTCGGCTGCCGGGGAGGCGGCCGGGCCGGCGGCGGCCGGCTCGGGGGCTTCCTGGAAGTCGACGCGGCCCATGTGCCGGCTCATGGACTTCATCAGGCCCCATACGGCGAGGGCGAGGGCGGCGAACACGACGAACCCGAGGAGGCCCGGGGTCACCTTGTTCTTGTCGAAGGTGTCGGCGGCCAGCGGAAGGAGCTGGGTGACTGCTGCCTGCATAGCGCTCATGGCTACGCATTCTCCCGGATGCCCGCGAAGAGGTCGGACTCGGGGAGGGAGGTGTTGACGAGCGACTTCGCCAGCTCGTACTCCTCGGTGGGCCAGACCTCCTTCTGGATCTCCATGGGGACGCGGAACCAGCCGCCGTCGGGGTCGATCTGCGTGGCGTGCGCGATGAGCGCCTTGTCGCGGATCTCGAAGAAGTCGGCGCAGGGGACGTGGGTGGTCAGGGTCCGCTCCTTGCGCTCGAACTCCTTCCACCGCTCCAGCCACTCGCCGTAGGGGGATTCCAGGCCGCGGGCGAGGAGCGCCTCGTGGAGGGCGATGGTGCGCGGCTTGTTGAAGCCCTGGTTGTAGTAGAGCTTCTGCGGCTGGTACGGGGCGCCGTACTCGGCCTCGGGGAACTTGTCGGTGTCGGCCGCGCCGTCGAAGGCCACCATCGTGATCTTGTGGGTCATGATGTGGTCGGGGTGCGGGTAGCCGCCGTTCTCGTCGTAGGTGGTGATGACCTGCGGCTTGAAGGCGCGGATCTTCTTCACCAGTTCGCCGGCGGCCTCCTCGACGTCCGCGAGGGCGAAGCAGCCCTCGGGGAGCGGGGGCAGCGGGTCGCCCTCGGGGAGGCCGGAGTCGACGTATCCGAGCCACTCCTGTTCGATGCCGAGGATCTCGCGCGCCTCGTCCATCTCCTTGGCGCGCACCTCGTGGATGTTCTCCTCGATGTACTTGTCGCCCTGGAGCTTGGGGTTCAGCACGGAGCCGCGCTCGCCGCCGGTGCACGTGACCACGAGGACCGGCACCCCCTCGGACACGTACTTGGCCATGGTGGCCGCGCCCTTGCTCGACTCGTCGTCGGGGTGGGCGTGGACGGCCATCAGTCGAAGCTGCTCGGTCAAGACAGGATCCTCTGTGATTCGGCGCGACGGTCAACCTCTATATTGACCGAATCGGGGGACGGAAAATTCCTGGGTTTGTGCACCCTCCCCGGCGAGAGGAATCGATCATGAGCGCGGTACGCGAAGGGCTCCCGGAGGGCCGGTACGGCCGGTCGGCGGACGAGCGCGCGGACCGGAAGCTCAAGGTCGTCGGGTCGGTGCTCGGGGTCGGGCTGCTGGCCGTGGTCGGGTGGATCGGCTGGGACTACGTCGGCGGGCAGAGCGTGAGCGCCGAGGTGATCAAGTTCCAGGTCGTCTCCGACAGCGAGGTCAAGGTGCACCTGGAGGTCCGCAAGGAGGCCTCGGTCACCGGTGTGTGCACGCTGAGCTCGCAGGACCGGGAGCACGGCGAGGTGGGCCGTGCCGACTTCACGTTCGCGCGGGGCGAGCGGCGGGTGGACGAGGTGGTCACCCTGAAGACCACCGGCCGCGCCACCATGATCGAGCTGGTCGGCTGCCAGGAGGCGGGCGCCGCCCGCTGAGTCCCGGCCGGGGCGCCTTTTTGATCATGCCCGGGACCGCCGCCTAGCATGTGCACGCCAACCCCCCGTGCCGTGTCCAGCCGACGGAAGACACCCATGCGCCTCCAGCGGATACTCGCCGCCACCGCCGCCCTCGCCGCACTCGGCGCCCTCGCCACCGCCTGCGAGGACCCCGCCAAGGCGGGACGGCCCCCCGCCTCCCCCACCGCGGCCGCCGGAGCCCAGGCCCGGCCCACCGCCGACGGCAAGGGCAACGGCGCCGCGCCGGCCTCGCTGGCCGAGGCGCAGGCCTACGTACAGAAGTTCGCCTCCTGCGTGAACATGAGCACGGACCCGAAGGACCCCCGGCTGCCCGCCACCGACGACACGAAGGAGGGCAACTGGGCCGTCACCGCGCGGGGCGTCTGCACGGACACCGTCAGGCACGGCGAGATCGTCTTCTTCATGGTCTCGGACATGAAGGCCTTCCAGCAGGCCTACTACGACCACACCATGAAGCAGATGAAGCAGGGCGACGGCGCCTACGGCATGTTCAGCCGGGTGATCGTCGGCAAGAACTTCGTGGTCGTCCCGTCGAAGACCCGGACCGCCGTGGACCTCGTCAACTCCGACCTGCGCGTCATCAGCTGCAACCCCGGCTTCGGCGTCCCGGACGGCTACCACCGGGAGAAGGCCCAGGTCGACTACTGCGGCCTCACCGACTTCGTCAGCAGCGAGGACGGCGACGGCAGCAAGAATTACGAGGAGCCGCACGACCCCTCCACCGAGGGACCGGAGAAGCCGGGCCAGCCCGCCACCGGCAGCCTGGGCCTGCCGAGCGCCGGCAGCCTCGACGAGCTGAAGAAGCTCGTCGGCCAGGGCGGGGTCGACTGCACGAAGATGACCGTCACCGACGAGCACGTCGAGTCGATCGACTACCAGCCGGTCGTCGACGGCGAGCCCCGCTTGTGGGGCGTCAAGCAGCGTGCCGTCTGCGGTGAGCTCGGCGGGGAGCGGCGCGCGCACAATCTGAACTGGCTGGACACCGTCTTCGACATGAAGACCCTCCAGACCAGGGCGAAGGCGGCGCAGCTGGCCGACCTGAAGGACGACGGGCGGCTGCGGGCCACCGCGAGCAAGCTGATGGTCGGGACGAACATCGCCGTGGAGACCAACAGCGAGAGCATCCGCCACGGGCTCTACCAGCTCCAGTTCCTCTACCTGAACTGCGAGACCGGATTCACCGCCCCGGCCGGCTACCGGCTGGAGAAGGCCCAGGTCGAAGGCTGTGTACTGACCAACTTCGAGCGCCCCGCCAGGTGAGGGACCGCGGGGAGGACGCGCGTGCCCGCCGGGCGCGATGACACACTTCATACACAGGGTGTCCTCCCCCTTTTCTTCCCGAATTGTTAGGCTCGTGGTTTCGCCCGCCGCTGGCGGCTATGTACCCCTGTACCGACGAGGAGCACCCGTGACCCAGACGAGCGAGAGCGTCACCTGGCTGACCCAGGCGGCGTACGACCAGCTGAAGGCCGAGCTGGACTACCTCTCTGGTCCCGCCCGCACGGAGATCGCCATGAAGATCGCGGCTGCCCGCGAGGAGGGCGACCTGCGCGAGAACGGCGGTTACCACGCGGCCAAGGAGGAGCAGGGCAAGCAGGAGTTGCGCGTGCGCCAGCTCACGCAGCTCCTGGAGAACGCCAAGGTCGGCACGGCGCCCGCCTCCGAGGGCGAGGTCGCGCCGGGCACCCTCGTCACCATCGCCTTCGACGGCGACGAGGACGACACGCTGGAGTTCCTGCTGGCCTCCCGCGAGTACGCCTCCGGCGACTTCGAGACGTACTCCCCGCAGTCCCCGCTGGGTGCCGGCGTGAACGGCAAGAAGGTCGGCGAGGACGCCCAGTACGAGCTGCCGAACGGCAAGAAGGCCACCGTCAAGATCCTGGCCGTCAAGCCCTTCAACGGCTGATCACCCCCCTTTACGCACAGCACCGCGCGCACGTACGAGCCCCCGCCGGACCGGGTCCGGCGGGGGCTCGCGCGCGTCGGGGCCGGGGCCGCGGGCTCAGGCGGTCGCCGAGCGGTACTTGCGGACCGCGAGGGTCCGGAAGACCACGATGATCAGCAGCGACCAGAGCACGGAGGCCCACACCGCGTGCTGCATGGGCCACGCCTGCGGCACCGGATAGCCCTCGGGGAGGTTCCCGAAGAGCTCGCGGGCCGCCTGGACGGTCGCGCTGAAGGGGTTCCACTCCGCGATGTGCCGCAGGAAGGAGGGCATGTTCTCGGAGGGGACGAAGGCGTTCGAGATGAACGTCAGCGGGAAGAGCCAGATCAGCCCGCCCGAGGTGGCCGCCTCCGGGGTGCGCACCGACAGGCCGATCAGGGCGCCGATCCAGGAGAAGGCGTAACCGAGCAGGAGCAGCAGGGCGAAGCCGGCGAGCACCTTGCCGAGGTTCTCGTGGGTGCGCCAGCCGACGAGCAGGGCGACGACCGCGAGGACGACCACGGTCAGCGCGGTCTGCACGAGGTCGGCGAGGGTGCGCCCGGTCAGGACGGCGCCGCGGGCCATGGGCAGCGAGCGGAACCGGTCGATCAGGCCCTTGTGCATGTCGTCGGCGATGCCCGCGCCCGCGCCGGCGGTGGCGAAGGTGACGGTCTGGGCGA
Source organism: Streptomyces sp. NPDC048352 (assembly GCF_040651895.1). Classification (NCBI taxonomy): domain Bacteria; kingdom Bacillati; phylum Actinomycetota; class Actinomycetes; order Kitasatosporales; family Streptomycetaceae; genus Streptomyces; species Streptomyces sp. NPDC048352. The sequence goes on along the minus strand of NZ_JBEZKZ010000006.1, from coordinate 9,600 downwards.
AGATGCCGGCCATCAGGAACTCGCGGTAGGCGGCCGGCGAGGTGCTGCCGCCGACCGCGATGGAGCCGCCGAAGACGTAGCTGAACAGGACGACGAACATCACCGGCTGGATGAGGCCGAAGATGACCATCTCGGGGATGCGGGACATCCGGATGAGGTTGCGCCGGGCGATGACCAGGGAGTCCTTGACGCCCTGGGTGATGCCGCCGCCGGGGCGCGGCGCCGCGAGGTCCGTGTCCGGGGAGGTGATGGTCACTTCGCCGTCTCCTTGCGTCCGCGGCCGGCGTCGGGGGCGCCGTTCTCCTCCTGGGCCAGCTCGGCCGCGTGGCCGGTCAGGGAGATGAACACGTCGTCCAGGGTGGGGCGGCGCAGGCCGATGTCGTCGATCTCGATGCCGCGGGAGTCCAGCCCGCGGATGACCTCGGCGAGCAGCTTGGCGCCGCCCGCGACGGGGACGGTGAGCTTGCGGGTGTGCTCCTCGACGGTGGTCTCGCCCTTGCCGAAGCCGGCGAGGACCGCGCGGGCGGTGGTGATGTGCTCGCGCTCGTGGACGACGACCTCGACGCGTTCGCCGCCGGTCTGCGCCTTGAGCTGGTCGGAGGTGCCGCGGGCGATGACCTTGCCGTGGTCGACCACGCAGATGTCGTGGGCGAGGCGGTCGGCCTCCTCCAGGTACTGGGTGGTGAGCAGCAGGGTGGTGCCGCCGGCGACGAGTTCCTCGATGACGTCCCACAGGGCCTGCCGGTTGCGCGGGTCGAGGCCGGTGGTGGGCTCGTCCATGAACATCACCGGCGGGCGCACCACGAGGGCGGCGGCGAGGTCGAGGCGCCTGCGCATGCCGCCGGAGTACGTCTTGGCGGTGCGGTCGGCGGCGTCGGCGAGGTCGAAGCGCTCCAGGAGCTCGACGGCCCGGGCCTTGGCCGCCTTGGCGCTCATCTGGTAGAGCCGGCCGACCATCTGGAGGTTCTCGCGGCCGGTGAGGTACTCGTCGACGGCGGCGAACTGGCCGGAGAGACCGATGGAGCGGCGGACCTCGTTGGGGTGCTTGAGCACGTCGATCCCGGCGACGACGGCCCTGCCGCTGTCGGGCCGGAGGAGGGTGGTGAGGACGCGGACGGTCGTGGTCTTGCCCGCACCGTTGGGGCCGAGCAGGCCCAGCACGGTGCCTTCCGGGACATCGAGGTCCACGCCGTCCAGCGCTCGTACGTCGCCGAAGGTCTTGACCAGGCCTTCGGCATGGATGGCGCCTGGCATAGGGGGTTCTCCCTGAGCGATCGGGCCGGAATCCGGAGGTTTCCCAGGCACAGCCTAGGAGGGCCGGGCATCACCCGCCCGGCGCAACGGCACCGTAAGGCGTCATATCGCGTCCCGCCACGGATTTATCGCGTCCGGCGGCGCGGCCCACATCCCGGGCGCAGGCGTCAGGACATGACGCGGTAGCCGGCGCCGTGCAGCGTGCGCGCCACCTCCGTGCAGTGCTCGGGCCCCTTCGTCTCCAGGTGCAGCTCCACCTCGACCTCGGTGAGCCCGAGGCGCGGGTCGGTCCGTACGTGGCTGACGTCCAGCACGTTGGCGTCGACCGTCGACAGCACCGCCAGCAGCCCCGCCAGGGCACCCGGCCGGTCCGCGACCCGCAGCCGCAGCGACAGGTAGCGGCCCGCCGCCGCCATGCCGTGCCGCAGGATGCGCTGGAGCAGCAGCGGGTCGATGTTGCCGCCGGACAGTACGGCGACCACCGGGCCGCTCCCGTACAGCTCCGGCTCGCTCAGCAGCGCGGCGACCGGGCTGCACCCGGCGGGCTCCACCACCAGCTTGGCCCGCTCCAGGCACAGCAGCAGCGCGCTGGACAGGGCGTCCTCGGACACGGTGCGTACGTCGTCCACCAGTTCCCCGATGATCGCGAAGGGCACGTCGCCGGGGCGGCCGACCTTGATGCCGTCCGCCATCGTGACCGGGTTCTCGATCGACATGGGGTGGCCCACCCGCAGCGACGGCGGGTACGCGGCCGCGCCCGCCGCCTGCACGCCGATCACCTTGACGTCCGGGCGCAGCGCCTTCACCGCGACCGCGATGCCGGCGGCGAGCCCGCCGCCGCCGATGCCGACGAGGATCGTGCGCACCTCGGGGCACTGTTCCAGGATCTCCAGGCCCACGGTGCCCTGTCCGGCGATGATGTCCCGGTGGTCGAAGGGGTGGATGAACACCGCCCCGGTCCGGTCCGCGTACTCCTGGGCCGCCGCCAGGGTCTCGTCGACGACCTGGCCGTGCAGGCGCACCTCGGCGCCGTACTCCTGGGTGGCGGCCACCTTCGGCAGCGGGGCGCCGACCGGCATGAACACGGTGGAGCGGACCCCGAGCAGGGAGGAGGCCAGCGCCACGCCCTGGGCGTGGTTGCCGGCGCTGGCCGCGACGACCCCGGCGGCGCGCTGCTCGGGGCGCAGGCCCGCGATGCGCACGTACGCCCCGCGCAGCTTGAAGGAGCCGGTGCGCTGGAGGTTCTCGCACTTGAGGTGGACCGGGGAGCCGGTGAGGGCCGACAGGTGCCGGCTGCCCTCCATCGCCGTCACCCGGGACACCCCGGACAGCATCTTCTGGGCTCCGCGGACGTCGTCGAGGATGACCTGCGGGACGGGCACGGGCACGCGGTAGTTCATGCGGCCAGTCTCGCAGCCCGCGGCGGCCCCGGCTCAGGGGCGCGGAGAGCCCGGCGGCGGGCCCGCGGGAGGGGCGAGATCTCGCCATGCGGGACGGTCCCGCCGCGGCCGCGGCAACGGGCCGTATCAGTTGTCAAACGCGGCGTACGGGGCGCCGCAGGGCCGCGTACTCTGTCCCCCATCCCTGTCGGCCCCACGCGAAGAGAGCCCACGGCCATGCCCTCGATCCCGGCCAGTTCCGACCTGCCCACGGCGGCCGAAGCGCCCGCCGGAGCCGGACTCCTCGACGCGCTCCAGCACCAGGTGGCGGTCTTCGCCCGCCGGGCCGAGCAGACCCGCCTGGGCGGGGTCGGCCAGGCCCGCAACTCGATGGACCGCGCCGCGTACCTGCTGCTGAACCGGCTCGATCTCGAAGGTCCGATGGGGGTGAAGGCCCTCGCGGGCGGGATGGGCATCGACTCGTCCACCGTCACCCGCCAGGTCGCCCCGCTCGTCGACAGCGGCCTGGTGAAGCGGACCTCGCACCCCGAGGACGGCCGGGCCGTGGTGCTCGCGCTGTCCCCGCGCGGGCTGGCCCGCCTGGAGGAGGTCCGCTCCTCGCGGCGCGAGCTGATGGCCCGGGTGACGGAGGGCTGGGCGGAGGAGGAGCGCGAGGTGTTCACCGCGCTGCTGACCCGTTTCAACGGCTCGCTGTCGGAGCTGATGTCCGCCGCTTCCGAGGGCGGCCCGGCCTCCTGACCCGGCCTGCGGTCCCCTCGCCGGTCCGGCCGCCGGCGCCGCCCGTGACCCGGTGGTGTCCGACCCCTTGACCGGGGTGGTGGCACCGGCCGCACCATGTGTCCTGTGGACCGGGGGCGGGATGCGGAGTTCGAGGCCTTCGTCGCGGGTGCGGCGGGGCGGCTGCTGCACGTCGCGGCCCTGCTGACGGCCGAGCCCCCGGCCGAGGCGCCCGCCGCGCGGCGGATCCTCGCGGGCGCGCTGGCCCGCACGTACGCGCGGTGGGAGCGGCTGCGCGACGACGACCCGTACGACCACACCCGCCGAGAGGTGTGCGCCGCGTACGCCCGCACCGCCCGGCGCCGTCCCCGCGGCGGCGGAGTGCTGGCACCGCTGGGCCCGCTGGAGCGGCTCGTCCTGGTGATGCGGATCTACGAGGGCGTCGCGGAGGAGGTCACGGCCGCGCAGCTGGGGCTGCCGCCCGAGCGGGTCGAAGCCGTGTGCAACCGGGCGGTGGCCACACTGCGCTCCCGCACCCCGGCGGCCGCCGCGTGAGCCCCCTCGACCGCAAGGAGGCGCAGGTCAGGCAGCTGCTGGAGGGCCCGCACCCGGCGGTCCCGGCGGGCCTCGCGACGGCGGCCCGGACGCACGGCAGGCGGCTGCTGCGCCGCAGGCGGGCCCTGCGCCGGTTCGGCTGGGCGCTGCTGTGGGCGGCGGCCGCGGCCTTCACGGTGTGGGCGGCGCTGACCCGCCCCTGGGTGGTCCCGCCGTCCGAGGTGTCGCCGCCCCTGCAGGGCTGGTAGCCCTCCAGGGGCGGCGGACGGTCTAGCCCAGGGCCTGGGTGAGGTCCGCGACGAGGTCGTCGGCGTTCTCGATGCCCACGGAGAGGCGGATCAGGTCCGCCGGGACCTCCAGGGCCGAGCCGGCCACCGAGGCGTGGGTCATCCGGCCGGGGTGCTCGATGAGGGACTCGACACCGCCGAGGGACTCGGCCAGCGTGAAGATCCGGGTGCGGCCGCAGACCGCGACGGCCTCCTCCTCGCCGCCCGCGACCTGGAACGACACCATGCCGCCGAAGTTGCGCATCTGCTTGGCGGCGACCTCGTGGCCGGGGTGCTCGGGCAGGCCCGGGTAGAGGACCTTGGTGACCTTCGGGTGCCGCTTGAGCACCTCCACGATCTTCGCCGCGTTCTCGGCGTGCCGGTCCATGCGCACGGCCAGGGTCTTGATGCCGCGCAGCACCACCCAGGAGTCGAAGGGCCCGGCGACCGCGCCCATCGCGTTCTGGTGGTAGGCCAGCTCCTCGCCCAGCGCCTCGTCGGCCGTGACCAGGGCGCCGCCGACGACGTCCGAGTGGCCGCCCATGTACTTGGTCAGCGAGTGCACGACCACGTCGGCGCCGAGCGCCAGCGGCTGCTGGAGGTAGGGGGAGGCGAAGGTGTTGTCCACGACGAGCCGGGCGCCGGCCTCGCGCGCGATCTGAGCGGTCATCGCGATGTCGGTGATGCCCAGCAGCGGGTTCGAGGGGGTCTCGACCCAGATGACCTTGGTCTTCGGGGTGAGCGCGGCGCGCACCGAGGCCGCGTCGGAGGTGTCGGCCACCGACCACTCCACGCCCCAGCGGGAGACGACCTTCGCGAAGAGGCGGAACGTGCCGCCGTAGGCGTCGTTCGGGATGACCACGTGGTCGCCCGGGGACAGCAGCGTACGCAGCAGGCAGTCCTCGGCGGCGAGCCCGGACGCGAAGGCGAGGCCGCGCCGGCCGCCCTCCAGCGCCGCGAGGTTCTCCTCCAGCGCGGAACGGGTCGGGTTGGCGCTGCGGCTGTACTCGTAGCCGCCGCGCAGTCCGCCCACGCCGTCCTGCTTGTAGGTGGACACCTGGTAGATGGGCGGTACGACCGCACCGGTCTGCGGGTCCGCCGTGTTGCCCGCGTGGATCGCGCGGGTCTCGAAGCTCTGGTGCTCGTGGCTGTCGTCGCTCATGAGGCAGATGCTATGCCCCGTCAGGCCCGCGGTCCTCTCCTGGCCTGACCGCGGGCTGACCCGCCCCGGGCCGGTCGCCGTTCGCCATTGCGCCGCCGGGTCTGGTTCGCTTGGCGGCATGGAGATTATCTGGGTGCTGATGCTGCTCGCCCTGGCCGCGGCCATGGTCTACAGGTTCGTACGGGCCGGGCGGGGCGGCCTGACCCGGGTCGCGCCCGGCAGCCCCGACGCCGCCGACCCCGCCGACTACGGGTTCGCGCGGCAGGAGGAACTGGACGTCCGGGTCCCCGGGCCCGACCAGGACCTGATGGACGCGCTGGAGAACGTCCGGCGCACCGGCCACTGGCAGGCCGCGTCCGCCCTCCTCGCCGGCACCCCCAAGGACGGCGAGCGGCGCTGGCAGCGCGTGCAGGCCTTCGGCGGTGCGGCGGCGCTGGAGCTGGCGGAGCGGCCCGGAGCGGGCGCGCAGTGGCTGAAGGCGTGGCGGCTGGAGGCGGAGAAGGACCCCGGCGGCGCGCAGGTGCACGCGGAGCTGCTGGTGCAGCAGGCGTGGCGGCATTCGGGCGGGGTGGGCTCGCAGGACCACCGGATCATCCTGGAGGAGGCCCGCGAGGCCTGCCGCAGGGCGGCGCTGCTGGCCCCGGGCGACCCGGTGCCCTTCATCACGGAGCTGGCCGTCGCCCGGGGCCTCGCGTACCCGGAGGCCGAGTTCGACGCACTGTGGGCCAAGGTGATCGACGTGGCCCCGGCGCACATGGGCGCCCACCTGGCCGCCCTGCACTACTGGTGCGGGAAGTGGCACGGCTCCCGGGAGCAGGCCGACGCCTTCGCCGCGGCGGCCGCGGCCCGCGCCCCGCAGGGGTCGCTGCTGGCGGCGCTGCCGCTGTTCTCGGTGTACGAGAACATGCCCGACACGGTCCTGGTCAGCGACTTCGGGCGGACCGCCGTCGTCTCGCGGGCGCTGGAGGGCGCCCTGTACGCGGTGCACCAGGCGCGCGCCGACGACCCGGTGGCGGCGCACGTACGGCACCTGCTGCTGTGGTTCCTGGTGAGCACCGGCCGCTGGGCGGAGGCGATGGAGCAGGTGCGGCACGTGGACGGCTTCGTGGGCGCGCTGCCGTGGTCGGCGCACGAGGACCCGGCGGCCGCGTACGCGGTGGCCCGGGCGATGGCGGTGGCCGGCTACGAGGCCAACGGCGGCTCCCCGGCGACCCTGCCGCACTGACCGCGCGCGGGGGCGGACGGCCGGTCCGCCCCCGGCCGCACGGAGCGGGACCCCCGCTGCCCGGCCCGCGGCGCCGGGCCATAAGGTGCGCGTAAACATCGCATCATGTGCGCGTCAAAAACGCACCATTTCCGTAGGGGACCCCCATCCATATGGGCGCTTCGCTGCGCGCTCTGCGCGCCCTCGTCCTGCTCGCCGGTTTCTACCTGCTGAGCGTCGTCCTGCTGGCCCTGCTCGGGCTCGCCGACTGGGCCGCCTTCAGCTGGCTGCACGGCGCCGTCGCAGGCAAGATCGTCATCGGAACGGTGGTCCTGGCCATCCCGATCGTGCGCGGCATGTTCATGCTCCGCACCCCCCGGTCCGAACCGCAGCCCGGCGTCCGCGTCACCGACGCGCAGGAACCCGTCCTGTGGCAGACCGTCCGGGAGGTCGCCGAGCAGGTCGGCACCCGCGCCCCCGACGAGATCGTCCTGATCGACGAGGTCAACGCGGCCGTCTCCGAGGACTCCCGGCTGCTCGGCCTGCGGTCCGGCACCCGCCGCCTCTACCTCGGCCTGCCCCTGATGACGGGCCTGGACGAGATGCAGCTGCGCGCCGTGCTCGCCCACGAGATGGGCCACTACGCCAACCTCGACACCCGCCTCACCCCGCTGATCGTCCGCGGCCGCGCCCAGCTGGTCCGCACCATCACCCACTTCCACGACCGGGCCGACAACACCGAGGCCAAGGAGCGCGCCAAGCAGGAGAAGCGCGCCGAGAAGCGGATCGCCAAGGGCAAGAAGGCCAAGGAGATCGACACCGACGGCGCGGGCTTCTCGTACCGCGCGATGGCGGCGGTCTACACCGGCTACGCCCACTTCTACATGCGGGCCACCCTCTCCTCCTCGCGCCGCCAGGAGCTGGCCGCCGACCTCGCCTCCGTCCGCGTCGCCGGCCGCGACGCGGCCGCCTCCGCGCTGCGCGAGCTGAACGCCATCGGCTCCGCGCACGACTTCTACATGAGCTCGTACGCCACCCTCGGCGTCGGCGCCGGCCTGCTGCCGCGCCCCGGCCAGGTCTTCGGCGGGCTGCGCCACCTCCTCGACGCCCGCTCCGGCGAGCTGGAGGACCTGCGCCGCGAGCTGTCCACCGAGCCCGCCTCCCCGTACGACTCCCACCCCGCGCTCGCCGAGCGCGTGGCCCGCATCGAGGCCCTGCCCGACGACGGCCGCGGCGGCCAGGCGGCCCGCCCGGCGCTGGAGCTCCTCTCCTCCCCGCAGGAGGCGCTGGCCGCGCTGGAGCAGGTGGTCCTCACCCCGCAGGCCCTCGCGCTCACCCGGGTCGACTGGGACGACCTCGTCCACCAGTCGATGAGCACCTACGCGGGCCGCGGCGCCGAGGAGGTCCGCGAGGCCCTCACCGCCGAGGGCGCGGGCCCCGGCCTCGCCGCCCTGCTCGACGCCATAGACGCCGACCCGGCGGTGCGCTGGCGGATCGCCGCGCGCTTCCCGCAGTCCGAGGAGGCCCGGGCCGCGACCGGCCGTACCGCCCGCGAGTTCGCCCGCCCGGTCGTCCGCAGCGCGCTGAGCCGGCTCGTCACCGTCGAGCTGACCGCCCGCGGCGCCGCCCGCTGGCAGCTGTCCTGGTCGGACTCGGCCACCCTGTCCTACCCCGTTCCCGGTTTCGAGGACGAGCTCGGCCCCGCCCTGGACGCGGCCGTCGCCGACCAGCCCGACACCGAACTCCTGCGGAAGCTGGTGCTCGCCCCGTGACCGTCGTCCTCATCGCCCTCGGCGTCCTGCTGCTGGCCGTCGCCGGCTGGGTGCTGCGCGGGGTCTACCTCATCCGCAAGGCCAAGCGCCTGGAAGCCGAGATCGGCGTGCTGGACGCGCAGGCCGAGGCCTCGGAAGCCGACGAGCAAGCCCGCAAGGCGGCCGCCGTCGTCGCCCTGGGCTTCGTCGCCGAAGCCGACCTCGACACCGAGAACCCGGCGCCGGTCCCGGCCGGGCGTCTCGCCGTCCTGGAGGCCGTCCGGTCCGGGGACTGGGAGGCGGCGGCCGCGTACCTCGAAGCCGCCGGCCAGGACTGGCAGGAGCGCCTGGAGCGGACGCGCCCGCTCGCCGAGGCGGCCGCCGAGGACGACGCGTGGCTGCTGGCCTGGCGCGCCGCCCGGCCCGAGGACCCCACGGCGGCCCTCGTCAACGCCGACACCAGCGTGATGGTGGCGTGGAACGTCCGCGGCAGCCAGTCCGGCAGCCGCACCACGCAGGAGCAGTTCCGCCTCTTCCACCAGCTGCTGACCAAGGCGCAGGCCGACGCGCACGAGGCCCAGAAGCTGGCCGACCCCGCCGACCCCACCCCGTACGTCGTCGAGCAGGCCATCGGCATGGGCCTGGGCTACTCGCACGAGCGCTACCGGGAACTGTGGGAGCGGATCACCGAGCGCGCCCCGAGGCTGCTGTGGTCGCACGTCACCGGGCTCCAGTACTGGTGCGACAAGTGGCAGGGCTCGCACGAGCTGGCCATGGACTTCGCCCGCCGGTCGGCGGCCGCGGGCGAGCCGGGCGACCTGCTCACCCTGCTGCCGCTCATGGCGTACTTCGAGCAGGAGAGCCGCGAGGAGGACCTGCTGCCGGAGACGTACTACAAGGAGCCGGAGATCGTCGCCGCGGTCGACGCGGCCCTCGCGGACCTGGCCGCCGCGGGCAACGACCACCCGGGCACCCCGCGCATGCGGCACATGCTGGCGTACCTGCTGTTCTGGCAGGACCGCGACGCGGAGGCGGTCGAGCAGTTCCGCCACGTCGACGGGCACATCGGCGCCGTGCCGTGGACGTACGCCGGGGAGCCGAAGCGCCGCTACCTGTACGCCCGCGACTGGGCGGTGGGCGTGACGACCGGGTGACCGCGTCGTGAGGCGGGGGGGGGGGGGGGGGAACCCCCCCCCCCCCCCCGCCCGTGAAACCCCCACAAAGGGGCGCGGCAATGTATGGGTACAGCTGGGCGGGGGGGGGGGGGGGGGAAGGGGGGGGGTGTGGTGGG